>DASYTP010000111.1:0-12053 GCA_036002145.1 Bacteroidota bacterium
GAATTGTCCCATTCCATCCTACAATCCACCCATTGCTTGTGTCAGCAAAGTGGACGTCCAAGAAGTTTGCTTTCGTCGGCGCGTGCTGCTGAAACCATTGGGCATAGCTGTCCCCTCGAGGATCAAGGCCTAAACAGAGAAGGAGCATTATGGTAGGAAACTTAATCGTTCAATCCCTTCGAAGTTCCGGAACATGGTATTGTCATGTCGCTGTGAAGTTTGGTCGGATCGATCTATACGTGACAGGTAGCATTAAATGGATTTGGGTAGGCATCGGTGACTGAATGCATCGTCGGATGAGCATACTCGTCTTCATCCATAGCAGAGGTGATTAAATCGAGTCTTTGAAAGAGTCTTACGCAATCGGAAGGATCCACTCGCATCTTCTGCAGGTAGTCGAGAACTGACGGATCGCGGTATCCGCTCAACGTTTCCGCTCGAGATGCGGTACATTGGTTCGGAGGCTGAGCGAACCAGCCAACTAAACCTTGCCTGGAGAGCAACGTAGTTACGATCGTCGAAAAGGGGACCGATACTCCGATGAAAATTAACGTCCCCAGTGTTGCTGCAATCTATGGATCAGCAAAGGCAAAGTCAAGCTTTTTCTCAGAAATATTTTTCACACTTGTGATTTGCAGGAGGCAAAGCGTGAATCGTTACGCTATTCGGACCTCGACGGCACAATCGTGAGGAAGAAAGAGTGAACGGGGGAAGGGAACGACGTTCGTCATTAAGATTCTCGTGAATTGACTGCCGGAACAGTGATGACACTGATTTAACAGAACAACACAGATCGGTGACGATCTGTTTTTTCCGTGTCATCTGTGTTCTCTTCGCTTTGCATTCCTACTGCACCACGAGCACCGGAATAGAAAGCCTGTGCCTCACTTCCGAAATCGACGCTCCAAAGAAAAGGTCCTTCAGCCCGCGATGGCGATGCCCCCCCATCACAAGGAGATCGATCTTCGACTCTTGTGCCAGCCGTATGATTTCCTCGGGAGCTTTGCCGTAGCCAAGCAGGGGAATGGCTTCGACGCCCGACGAGCGCAGCTGTTGCGCGAGGTCATCCAACCGGGTCTTGTCGCTGCGCGCTTCATCGTCGAATGCATCCGTACCGTACAACTGTCCGCTCACCCCTTCAACGATATGGAAGAGATACATGATCGCGTTATGCTGGCGCGCAAGGGATTGTGCATGCGAGAGAACCTTGTCGTCCATAATGCCATAGTCCAGTGCAACGCCTATTCTTGCATACGTTTGAGGCGTAAGGTCGATAGTGGCCGGGGCGGGCTGGACTACCTTCTTCCGCTTCCGCCATGACTTCGGAATCGAAACATACAACAACAAGAGCCCGCACGCTATCGCAATCGGGACCGCGGTCGTCCAAAGCCATATCGCATTGTCACCTGCCGACTCGATCCAATCGGATAGGGTTGAGACCACGAGCTTCGCATTCAGCCCGACGATGATGATCGCCGAAGCCCACGCAAGAATTTGTACCCAGGCCTTGTTCGCAAATTCGCCCATGCGCATCTTCTCGCTCGTAAACTGGATCAACGGAATTACTGCAAACGGAAGTTGCAAACTCAAGATGACCTGGCTCAGGATGAGCAGGCCGTACGATCCCCGGTCACCCTGGAGGCCGATCACAAGCACGGCTGGAATGATGGCGATGAGGCGCGTGATAAGCCTGCGGAGGACGGGGCGAATCTTGAATTGCAAGAAACCCTCCATCACGATCTGACCGGCGAGCGTCCCGGTGAGGGTCGAGCTTTGTCCCGCCGAGAGAAGTGCGATGGCAAAAAGTGTGCTTGCGGCCATTGTTCCGAGGAGCGGCGTGAGGAGCTGATGGGCTTGCTGGATCTCCGTCACGACGACGTTGTTCTTGAAGAACACCGCAGACGCCACGACAAGGATTGCAGCGTTCACGAAAAACGCCGCGTTGAGAGCCACAGCCGTGTCGACAAGGTTCCATTTACAAGCCTGTTTTTTTCCTTCCAGCGTTTCCTCGACGGCACGGGTCTGGACCAGTGCCGAGTGAAGATACAGGTTATGCGGCATGACGGTTGCGCCGAGAATCCCGATGGCGACGTACAGGCTTTCCTTCGAGAGGTGGGGAACGAATCCTTTCGTTACATCCGTCCATGCCGGATCTGAAAGAAAAACTTCGATCCCGAAACAGACACCGATCGTGGCGACGAGCACCAGGATGAACGCCTCCATCTTGCGAATGCCGAATTGCTGGATCACCAGGAATAACATCGTGTCGCATCCGGTGACCAGAACCCCGTACAAGAGCGGGATTTTGAAAAGGAGGTTCAGGCCAATTGCCGTGCCGAGGACTTCCGCAAGATCGCATGCGGCGATCGCGACTTCGCACAAGATCCAGAGGGTAAACGCGATCGGCTTCGGATAATTTTCGCGACATGCCTGTGCGAGATCGCGCCCGGTGACAATGCCGAGCCTTGCGGAGAGCGTCTGGAGGAGCACCGCCATGAGATTCGACATCAACAAGACCCAGATGAGCTGGTAACCGAAGCGCGCACCCCCCTCGAGGTCCGTTGCCCAGTTCCCGGGATCCATGTAACCGACACTCACAAGGTAAGCGGGACCTGCGAATGCCATCATCCGTCTGAAAACCCCGGCGCCGCGGGGAATCGCTACGGTGCGATGAACTTCCGAGAGTGAAACCGACTTCCGTCCTTGCTTCATATGCATAGGAAATTATCCCCGCTCCTCACACGGCATGGACAAAAATTGCATCGGCGAGCTGTCGGCTGATAAAGTGTTCCTTCTTACCAATCTTCACCTTCATCGAGCCATCGAAGAGCAGTTTTTCCTTGATAAGGAGCTTCTGGTGCAGCACCAGGCCGAGGCGCGCAGCGTGCTGAAGAAGCGCAGCATCGTCATCGCTCACGCGGAGAACTTTGACGCAGTCGCCTTCCTTCACTTCGGAGAGCGCGGTCAGCGCCTGAGCGTGGACGACACCGTCTGCGGTGGGGATAGGATCGCCATGAGGATCGAGTTTCGGATAGCCGAGCGCCTTGTCGAGGCGGTGTTCCATCTCATCGGAAGTGACGTGCTCAAGCCGTTCTGCTTCGTCGTGCACCGCGTCCCACGTGTAGCCGAGGAATTTCGTCAGAAACATTTCCCACAAACGGTGACGACGCATCATTTTCATCGCGAGCCGCCGGCCTTCCTCGGTCAGCCCGACGCCGCGATATGGTGTGTGTGTGAGGAGTTTCTTTGCGGAGAGCTTCTTCACCATGTCCGTGACCGAGGCATCGGCAAGTCCCAGGTGTTCGGCAAGCTTTGAAGTGCTCACCGATTTGCCGTTCTTCTGGAGCTTGTAAACACCTTTGATATAATCTTCTGTGGGCTGGCTTGACATGATAACATAATGTAGTTTAGATTAGCCTAAATATATATTTTCATATACAGAAAGTCAAGTTTTAGAAAATCTTTCCCGGGGAAGATCCTCCAGGGGGAGCGAAGTGGCTAAGAGGGCGCGGTCGAAGATCTCACGCAGCCGCTGATTATACGGTTGCCGTTGCTTCTTCCATGAATGGCCGCCACTTTTCTTCGGGAGAAGGGGCTGTTGCAAGACTGACGGCGACAAGCGCTCCGATCGAACTGAGGACAGCGGGATAAATAATGTATTCGGAAATCTCTACGGTATGTCCGAGCCATGAGCCGAGAATCTCACCGGCCGGTTGTTGGAAGATTGTCAACAATGTCGTCACCAGCATCCCTGATGCAATTGAGGCCACACCTCCGGCAGGTGTCACTCGCTTCCAGAGAAATGCTGCAAGCAACGCCGGAGTCAGGCCTGCCCCCACCATGGTATATGCCGTAAGAGCCATCGCAAGAATAGAGGTAAATTGCGTCGCCAGAACGAATGAAACGAGGCCAATGACAACGATGAATACTCGCTGTATCAGGACAATCCTCGAGTCGGGCGCATTTGGATTGATGAATCGCTGGTAGATATCGCGCGTAACATTTGTTGCAGGAATCATCAGGAAGGTATTTCCCGTCGAAAATATAATTGCCATGCCTGCGCCGATCAACAAACAACCCGCCAGCACCGGCAAGTCGTTACGGGCCAGAAATAGAATGATAGTCTCGGTAACGGCAGTCTCGAGGTTCCCGTCTGCCCCGCGAAAGGGAGGTGAATTCCAATATTTCCCGGCACCGATAACGGCAAGCAACGCCAGGGCCGTCTCGAGGACGACGACGCCGGCGATCATTCCGAGGACGGCACGGCGCGCAGTGCGAGCATCCTTG
Organism: Bacteroidota bacterium; assembly: GCA_036002145.1. GTDB lineage: Bacteria > Bacteroidota > Ignavibacteria > UBA10030 > SZUA-254 > DASYTP01. The sequence goes on from DASYTP010000111.1 coordinate 4,288, forward strand.
GCAGCAAAAAACTTTTGATACATCGAAGACTCTCCCAGCAACAGGAAAAGGGTTGGGAAAAATACACCGAATGCCCACCAGGCACCGTGCTGACCGAATGTTTCAAAATGTGTGTGAGGTACGGTACTTACGACGGTGTCCCATCCTCCGACTGCCGTCAGTGCGAGCGGGATGGCTAGAAGAACACCCACGGTCATCAGAATGCCGTTGAAAATGTCAATCGTAACAATGGAGACTAATCCTGCAAGCATCGTGAACCCGATGATAGCAAGGCATGCGACGATCCGGCCCGTCTCGACAGAAATCTCCGGCATCCCATCAACGTTCTGCGAAACAAGATTCATCAACCTTCCTGCTCCCCGGAACTGATACCCTGCAATCGCCATGTACGCAACGATCACGACGAGCGTCCCCAGAAGTCTCGCTGCGGCATTGTATCGTTTCTCAAGAATATCCGCCACTGTATATTGCGAAATGCGCCTGACGCGGTCCGCAAGAAAGTAAACGATTGCTATGCCGACCCATGCCCCGGCGCTCATCCAGAGATCTCCAAGTCCTTCGCGAAAGGCCAGGCCTGCACCACCGAATAAACTTCCCGAACCAATCCATGTGCAGACAAGCGTCCCCGCAAGAAAAACCGCGGACACTTTCCTGCCTGCCACCATAAATTGATCTTGCGTCTTCGCGTGGCGACTCTTCACGATTGCGACCGTCATGATAACGGCGAGGTATACTGCGACAGTAAGCACAAAAATCATCGGCTTGCTCCAGATGGATAGTTCCGGAAACGTTTGAAAATCTCGTACAAGGTAAGGAAATGATGCTTCACAATCAATTAGAAAAATCGAAGATCCAGCACCACCGGGTATGCGCTTTAACGGACATCCAACATCGAACATCTTATGTTGTGCCTCTCCCTCTTTTTCCGTATCTTGACATACTTTTCATGCAAAATCGCTCAGGAATGATTACATGATGGCTTCCCCCACACATCTCACCAACAAAAAACTAGTTCACTGGGTGGAGGAGGTTTCAAAACTTTGTAAGCCCGACAGTGTTCACTGGTGCGAAGGGTCTGACCTGGAATACGGGCAATTGTGCAACCAGCTCGTTGACTCGGGGACGTTCATCAGGCTCGACGAACGGAAGAGACCGAACAGTTTTCTCTCGCGCTCGGACCCGAGCGACGTCGCGCGCGTCGAGGACCGTACGTTCATTTGCAGCATTCGGAAAGGGGACGCCGGGCCAATGAACAACTGGGTCGCTCCGAAAGAAATGAAGCAAACCCTCGCGAAGCTCTTCGACGGCTGCATGCGGGGGCGAACGATGTATGTCGTCCCGTTCAGCATGGGTCCGCTGGGCTCCCCAATCTCACACATCGGCGTCCAGGTCACAGATTCTCCGTACGTCGTCGTAAGCATGAAAATCATGACCCGTATGGGCAAGAGGGTCCTGGAGCTCCTGAACGGCAACGGGGAGTTTGTTCCATGCGTTCATTCGGTGGGCATGCCGCTGGAGCCGGGGCAGAAGGACGTCCTCTGGCCATGTAACAAGGATCAGAAATATATCGTGCACTTCCCTGAAGAGCGTGCGATTTGGTCCTACGGCAGCGGCTATGGGGGCAACGCGCTACTCGGAAAGAAATGTTTCGCGCTCCGGATCGCATCGGCGATGGCGCGCGACGAAGGGTGGCTGGCAGAACATATGCTCATCCTCGGCGTTGAGTCTCCTGACAGAGAGAAAACCTACATCGCCGCAGCATTCCCGAGCGCTTGCGGCAAGACGAATTTCGCGATGCTGATACCACCAAAAGCTTTCAACGGTTGGAAAGTAACGACCGTGGGTGACGACATTGCCTGGATCAAATCCGGGCCGGAGGGAAGACTGCATGCAATCAACCCCGAGGCGGGATATTTCGGCGTTGCGCCGGGAACTTCATACAGAACAAATCCCAACGCGATGGAATGTATTCGCGCGAATACAGTCTTCACGAATGTCGCCCTTACTCCCGATGGCGACGTGTGGTGGGAAGGGCTGACCGAAATCCTGCCGGAGAAACTCACCGATTGGCAGGGTAAAGAATGGACCCCGGCTTCAGGAAGACCTGCGGCGCACCCGAACGCTCGCTTTACGGCGCCGGCGCACCAGAACCCGATCATCGACCCGGCATGGGAAGACCCGCAAGGTGTCCCCATCAGTGCCTTTGTTTTTGGAGGACGGCGAAGCGGTACCGTGCCTCTGGTTTATCAATCGACGAACTGGAACTTCGGCGTGTATGCCGCCGCAACCATGGGCTCCGAAACGACCGCTGCCTCCGGCGGTGAAGTTGGAAAGGTGCGGCGGGACCCGATGGCCATGCTTCCGTTTTGCGGCTATCACATGGCTGATTATTTCAATCACTGGCTCCAGTTCGGCCGCAACCTGTCACACCCGCCGCGCATTTTCAGCGTGAATTGGTTCCGCAAGGATGAGAATGGAAAATTCATCTGGCCCGGGTACAGTGAAAACATGCGCGTGCTGAAGTGGATCGTCGATCGTGCCTGCGGTCGCGGCTACGCCGTCGAAAGCCCCCTCGGATGGATGCCACGCTACCAGGATCTCATATGGGATGGGTTGGAACATTTTACCCCGGAGAAATTTAATTCCGTTATGTCGGTAAGATCCGACGATTGGAAAAATGAACTGCTCTCGCAGCAGGAATTGTTTTCAAAACTTTACGACAAACTCCCGAAGGAGTTTATCTTCATGCGGGAGCTAATCCTCTCAAGTCTCTGGCGATCCCCGGAACACTGGGAACTCGCACACGAAAGATAGCAAATGAAGGCGGTTCGCTTCCATGAGTTCGGCGGCACGGAAGTCCTCCGGTATGAAGAGGCGCCAACCCCGACAATCGGACGCGGCGAGGCGCTGCTGAGCCTCAAAGCCTCCGCCCTGAATCATCTGGATACATGGGTGCGTAGCGGCGATCGTGAGAGAAACATTCCCCTCCCACATATCCCCGGCTCCGACGGCGCCGGTATCGTTGCTGAAACAGGCGTTGACGTAAAAACGCTCAAGTCCGGCGATAGCGTCTTGATCTCGCCGGGTCTCTCCTGCGGGCATTGTAACCTTTGTCTCGCCGGCCGCGATAACCTTTGCCGGGAGTACCGCGTGCTCGGCGTACGCGAAGACGGGACGTACGCGGAATTCATAAAATTACCCGCAGAGAACGTTGTGCCCATCCCCGCGGGTATGGATTTTCCCGAGGCTGCAGCCATCCCGCTTGTGGCGCTCACCGCCTGGCACATGCTTTCATCGCTCGCAAGAGTGCAACCGGGAGAGACCGTCCTGGTTCACGGGGCAGGGAGCGGAGTCGGCTCGATGGGAATCCAGATCGCAAAGTTGCTTGGAGCGAATGTCATCACGACGGCCGGCTCTCAGGAGAAACTCCTCAAAGCCAAAACGCTCGGTGCGGAGGAACTTATCAATTACCGGGAGAAGGATTTCGCCGAAGAGGTAAAGCGGATCACGGGCAAACGGGGCGTCGACGTTGTCTTCGAACACATCGGCGGAGAGGTTTTGGAAAAAAGCATTACTATCCTCGCAAAAGGGGGACGACTCGTGACCTGCGGCGCAACCACGGAATACAATTGTAACGTCGACATTCGCTACGTGTACTCGCGCCACCAGACGATCTTCGGCTCATGGATGGGCACCAAGCCGGAATTGATCGTAGTGTTGAAGCATTTCGTGACCGGAAAATTGAAGCCGGTCGTTGACAGCGTGTTCCCTCTTGCCCGGGCTGCCGATGCGCAGCGAAGAATGGAAGAGCGGAAGAATTTCGGGAAAATTGTGCTCACTGTCTAGTGTCGTTTGGAATATATTCAAGATAATTACGAACCAGGACGCTAGATGGCCGGCAACGAGAAATATTTCAAGCTGTATGGACCGGTGAAGGAAGTTCGCAATCGCGAAACACGCGGACAGGGATGGCAGGGCGAAACGGTCGAGCAGAACATCGCCCTTTGCCCGTTTCAGAGCATCGAGCCGCTCTTCAGAAAACTTCTTCCGAAGACCGGTAAGATACTCGAGGCAGGATGTGGATTGGGCAGATGGGTGTTCTATCTCCGCAATCTTGGTTATGATGTCGTCGGTATCGATTTGTCCCATGATGCGATCGATGCGGCAAAAGCGTACGATCGATCGGTCCCTATACTCTATAAAGACGTTGCGCATACGGAGTTTGAGGATCGCTCGTTCAGCGCGGTGATCTCGCTTGGCGTGGTGGAACATTTCGAAGAAGGACCGCAGGGAGTTTTTGAAGAAACTTTTCGCATCCTCAGAGACGACGGGTTGTTCTTTATTACCGTTCCGTTCCAGAACATGCTGCGAATATTGTTCATCAACCACATAAGAAGATTCCGGCATCTCCAGTGGAAGGCCGGCCGTATCCCGGTTGCGTTTGAAGAGTATCATTTCGGACGTCAACAAATCGTAACCCTTTTACAGAGCGCACGTTTTGAGGTTATTGAAATCGCCCCCGACGATTTCATCGCTCCAAAGAATATGGGAATGTACGCAGACTCCAGGTTGTTTCAGGCAGGCACGAAATGGGAACTGAACCCGCTGGGGAGGATCATTAATAGCACATTGCAATCGCTCTCGCCCTGGCTCACTTGTGCGGGGATATTATGTATCTGCAGGAAAAGATAACCGTTTCATCATTCATCGCATACGCGCCAACCCGATGATAAGCTTCCAGGATATCGAAACCGCCTATTCAACCATCAAACCGGTCGTGCACAAGACCCCCCTGCTGTCTTCTCGTGCTTTTAATGAGATGAACGGTAATGAGGTGTACTTCAAAGCGGAAAATTTTCAACGGGTCGGGGCCTTCAAATTTCGTGGTGCATATAACAAGGTCAGTTGTTTGAGTGCCGGGGAAAAGAAACGCGGCGTGATCGCGCATTCCTCGGGCAATCACGCGCAGGGCGTCGCCCTTGCCGCGAAGCTCTTTGGCATCAGGGCGACGGTCGTCATGCCTCATAACTCGGTCGGCAGCAAAGTTGCTGCAACACAAGGCTATGACGCTGAAGTTGTTTTCTGCGACGCATCGATCGACGCACGCGAACGAACGACGGATGAGCTTATCAAGAAGTTCGGTTATGTACTCATCCACCCGTACAACGATGAACAGCTCATCGCCGGGCAAGGGACAGCGACGATTGAAATTCATCAGGAGTTGAAGGAGCTCGATTACCTGTTCGTTCCCATCGGCGGTGGGGGCCTTATTTCCGGATGTGCGATCGCTGCGAAGAATCTCTTTCCGGGGATTGCGGTGATCGGCGTTGAGACGGAAGGCGCAGACGATTGTTACCGGTCGTTCCGGGCCGGCCGCATCATCAAGCTCGACGCGCCGAACACCATCGCAGACGGGATGAGGACGAATTCTGTCGGGCCGGTGAATTTCGAGATCATCCGGAAGTATGTGGACGACGTCATCACAATCAAGGATGATCATATCTTCCCAATGATGAAATTTTTTCTTGAGCGAATGAAGATTCTTGTCGAGCCGACCGGCGCGGTTGCGCCGGCAGCGGTCATGACGAACGCGAAGAAACTTTCAGGTAAAAGAATCTGCGCCGTCATCAGCGGCGGTAACGTCGATCCTGAGCTCCTGAAGAAAATTCTTTGAACGAAGATTGAATGCATGCCCGGGCCACGCCGCAGTCTCCTGATCCTCGTCGTGCTGTTTGTGCTGATGAACCTGGTCGGGCTGGACCGGAGCAGCCTCGTCTGGGTCGATGAGGTAACGCTCAACGATCCCGCCAAAGAACTTGCTCTGCACGGCACGCTGCGTTCTTCCGTCTTCGCAGGCGCCGACGGTTTCGATCAAACCTATCTCTGGCTTCCCCCCGCACAACCGCTGCTCATCGCGGCGGTTTACAAAATGTTTGGCTTCGGCATTTGGCAAACCCGCATTCCGTCCGTATTGTTCGGAGCATCCGCCGTCGCCATGTTGTATTTCATCGCCCGCCGGCTGTTGAATGCACACCGACCGGCTCTCCTGTCTGTAGTTCTCTTTGCATTGAATCCGCAGTTCGTCCACACGGTACGATCCGGACGGATGGACGCGCAATGCCTATTCCTCGCGTTCGTTGGAATTCTTTTGTTCCTGCGCTCACAGTCTCAACGAAACAGCATCCCACTGCTGCGCCTCGCCGGCGTGGCGATAGGACTCTCCGGGTTGACACACCCCATCGCAATCGTTTGGGGATTGGCAATCATCGTACTCATCATCCTCACACAACCCTCAAGGAAATTGTTCACCCTGATGATATTTTGCACTTCTGCCGCACTCCTACCGGTCGTGTGGATTGTCTATGCGCTTCGAACACCGGAGTATTTCAAGGCACAATTCCTCTCGATCGTCACAGCACATACCGCACAAGGAACAATCCTTTCTCGAATTATTGATGAATTCGCGCGCTATGGAATTGTATATCAGGCTGTCCCGTTGCTCCTCCTCGCACTCGTTGCGGGGATATCCTGGTTCGTTTTCAAGTATAAAGATGTTGCCCAGAGCAAATTACGTCTATGCATTCTCTTCCTCATACCTTTCTTGTTCGTTGCCTTTTTCATGACGAAAACCGGCGGGAGCTGGTTTTACATCCTCCATCCAGTTTCGATGCTGACGATAATGGCAGGAGCGATGGCAGGCTCACTGCTCCCGTCACAAGTCACAGGCGCGGCAAGCATCCGGCACAGAGCAACGATGGCTGCAGCTTCGCTGTTGTTTCTGAATCTTCTCATCGGTGGCATCGTGGGAAGATACATCGTTCTGATGCGCCAGTGGAACGCACGGAATTATGAATCAATCACGGAGCCGATAAGAGCCCTGATCCCGCGGGGCAGCGTTATTTTCGGAGCGCCGGAGGTATGGTATGCCGCCGAAAACGCGGGGGCTGCATTGCGATTGCGAGGTCAACCCGATCCGAAACTCCATGATTTTGTCGTCACAAAGTCGAAAGACAGCATCACAGCCATTCAGGGGTTCCGGAAAATCGCGGATATCGGCCATCAGTTACCGCCTGTCCTGGGGAGTTACACGTTCTCGTCAACAGATTACCAACTGGTGATTTGGGAGGCCGATCGCCGGGCGACCGATATTATCGACCTTGCGGAGAACCGATAGTTTGCCTATTTGATCTCTTTTCTGTAAATTCTTCTGCCTCAATTAATTCATGTAACATAAACATTAGCCACTTCCAGGAAGGAGTTTGTCATGCTTCTTATTCGTGACATTATGTATTGCAAGCCGGGCCAGGTGAAACCGATGGTCGAGAAGTTCAAAACGTTGAGTAAAGCCATGAAGAAGATGGGCTTCACCGGGATGCGCGTCCTGACAGATGTGAGCGCCGAGCGTTACTGGACAGTTGTTGCGGAGACTGAGGTTAAAAGTCTCGATATATACGCGGGAATGGACAAGAAACTGATGCAGGACAAGACTGTGCAAAAAGCCATGAAAGGATACCACACTCTCATCGACAAAGGACGGCGAGAGATTTATATGATCGAGTAGTAAACCTTCCCCGGGTAAACCTTGCGAAGGTTGGGGTTACCGGCCTTCATCTATTTGGCGGGAACCTTCGCAGGGTTTACTTGTTCAGCGGCTGTCTAAAATGCTCAAACAAGATAGGAGAATGTATCTGAGATGAAAGCCACTTACAAAGCGGTGGTCAAGGAAGACGGCGGCTGGTGGATTGGATGGATCGAAGAAGTTCCCA
>DASYTP010000112.1:0-4694 GCA_036002145.1 Bacteroidota bacterium
CCGCGGCGGGGATTGAGTCGTACTTGAAATTCGAAGACACAGGGGGAATGATGCCGAGCTTGCAACAAACAGAAGGCGTCCAGTTGCTCGTCGAGCCGCAAAACCTGGACGAAGCAAAACTTGTTCTCTCGACGCCATCCGTAGAGGAAAAAGATCAGTGATCGTTCGCGCTGAGACGTCAAAAACCTGACCCTCTCGACCCCTCTCCCCCCCCGCTTGAATATTCATACCAACTCGCATTAGTAAGCCGAATGCTCAAACAACTATTCAAGACGAAGAGCCTTGATGCAATATTAGAGGAATCGGAAGAACCCGAACACCAGCTGCGCAGGGCGCTGGGGCCGGTAGCTCTCACGCTCCTGGGAGTCGGGGCAATCATCGGTGCGGGAATTTTTGCAACCATCGGCACGGCTGCTGCGGGCGATGCCAGCCGCCTGGGCGCAGGCCCCGCACTCATGGTGTCGTTCATTCTCACGGCTGTCATCTGCGGATTCACCGCTTTGTGCTATGCGGAATTTGCCTCCATGGTCCCGATATCCGGCTCGGCGTACACCTATTCGTACGCAACGCTCGGGGAAGTTATCGCGTGGATCATCGGCTGGGATCTGATCATCGAGTATGCCGTCGGAAATATCGCCGTGGCGATCAGCTGGGCAAATTACTTCAAGACGCTCCTCGCGGGAATCCAAATTCCATCGCTCGGCTTAAACGGCATCTTTGTCCCAGACTGGCTGTCGATGGATTACCGGACCGCGGCCAGGATACCGGGTGTTTATGAGAACGCCCCGCATATCTTCGGAGTGCCGATCATCTTCAACCTCCTTGCGGTTTCGATCGTGGCATTAATCACGGTCGTCCTTATCAGGGGCATTCGCGAGAGTGCGAAGTTCAACGGGATTATGGTCGGCATAAAGATTATTGTGCTGACCTTTTTCATGTTCATCGGGTTCACCTATGTGCAGCCGTCGAACTGGACTCCCTTTGCGCCGAACGGCTGGATCGGCATCAGCACCGGCGCCGCAATCGTATTTTTTGCGTACATTGGCTTCGACGCGGTTTCCACGGTTGCCGAGGAGACAAGAAATCCCCAGCGCAATTTGCCGATCGGGATTATCGCTTCCCTTATCATCTGTACGATCTTTTACGCCCTGGTCGCGGCCGTGTTTACTGGACTGATATCCTATCCCGACCTCAAAGCGAAGCTTGCAACTGAACAGGCAGAGCCGCTAACAATGGCGCTCAGCCACGTCGGCAAACAGGCAAATGTCGACCTCGGATGGGCGATCGGTATCGTTGCCTTCGGATCGGTCATCGCACACACGGCGGTCTTGCTGGTCTTTCAGCTCGGTCAACCCAGGATTTTCTTCTCGATGGCGCGGGACGGGCTGCTGCCAACTGCGTTCTATAAAGTTCATAAGAGGTTTCGCACTCCGTATATCTCCACGATTCTCACAGGCGTTTTTGTCGCCGTGTTCGCGGCGGTTGCCAGCATCGATGAAATGGTCGATCTCACGAATATCGGGACGTTGTTCGCATTCATCCTGGTTTGCATGGGGATCATCGTGCTTCGCGTGCGGGAACCGAATCGGCCGCGCCCGTTCCGCGTTCCCGGAGGGATAATCATCCCTGTGCTCGGGATTATCTCCTGTCTGTATCTGATATACTATCTGCCGCCGACGTCCTGGCTCCGCTTCGCGGCGTGGTTAAACCTTGGATTCGTTATTTACGTCGGGTATGGCTCTGTGCACAGCCGGTTGACCGGCCGCCACCGCGCGGAAGATACGGTGGAACATAATACCGGCACGGCTCACGCCGGCGCCTGGCTGGGTGTCATCGGGGTCGGTCTATTGTTCTTTATGAGGGGGATGGATATCTGGATGGATGTCGCGAAGAACCCGGGCGCGGGTGAGGGACTTGCCACTCAGGTCTTCAGCGCGAAATATTGGCTGGACCTGTCGTGGTTTCTCGTCGTACCTCTCGCCCTGAACGCGTATCTCCTCTGCCCCATGGTATTTCGGCGGGCGATTACCGCGAAGCGTCTATCGACGAACCCGGAGCATATGAAATCAAACACTACAAGCATCCTCATAGCTTCTCTTATTGCCTGCGGCTCCACGATCTATCTGTTGCTCGTTGCAATTCGAAGCTCAGGGAGCGGGTAACCGGTCTGGTCTTATTCGCCCGTCTTCTTTGCGGCGATGCTGTAGAAAGCGACGAGCCCTATCCCGACAAACAAGATCACCATTCCAACGATCGCTTCTTTATCGACGCCATACCGGTCATGAAGAAAATTCCCCAGCATGATCGCGACTCCTGCAAGGACAAAGAGCAATCCCCACTTGAGTGAGGCCAGGGGGTCACGCTTGACGTCGCGCAGGTACATTGCCTTTATTTCTTCGCTGCTTAATCCCTTTTCGACCATTGCCATTCTTTCACGGTGACGGGTCGAGAGGCGGGTAATCCACACTGCCGCGACCGCACCGAGGAAAAAAATAGGAACAAAAATTTCAGGTCCGTGCATGATAGCTTCCTTTCCGCAGTAATATGATGGTTTGTCCCGTTCTGTACCTTATGACCCGCACATCGCCGTCAGGGTTTCACTTTTGTGAGAACTATCCGTATTATACTGCGAACCACAAACTTTGAATCCTGAATCCTGAAACCTGAATCCATTTTTCCGGGTCTAAACCGGCAGAACAATCATGTCATTATCGGATAGCGAAATTGTTGATAGCGTTCGGGGGGGTAAGAAGCACGATTACGCCCGGCTCGTTGAGCGGTATGAAGATAAGGCATTCACCCTTTGTGTACGAATATTGAAGAACCGTGAAGACGCGGAGGAAGCCGCACAGGACGCATTCGTGCGGGCATACAACGCCTTGGGAAAATTCGAAGGCACCGCAAAATTCGGGACCTGGTTCTACCGCATTGTGTACAACGTGTGCCTGACGAGACTCGGTAAACGAAGGGATGAATTTCAGTCGACGGAATATGTCGATGGAGAAGTGCACGACGACGTCCTCACCCCGGGGGGGTCGCTCGAACGCGATATCGAAACAAAAGACATGGTGCAATTTGTCAAACGAATCGTTGAGATACTCCCGGAAAAATACAGCGCGATACTCACGCTGTATTATTTGCACGAGTTATCCCACGAGGAGATCTGCGAAGTGACCCGGTTACCGCTCGGGACGGTGAAAGTGCGATTGTTCCGTGCGCGCGCACTTCTTCAAAAGCGGTTCACAAGTGATATTTCTCTGGAGACGGTATGAACCACCTGACCAACCCACAGATTCAAGAGTATGTCGATGGCGTGGCTACGAATGACATGGAGACACATGTTCGTGCCTGCCCTGAGTGCCTGGCGAATGTGAATATTTGCCGGAAGCTCGAGGAGGCGCTCCACGCCCTTCCTCCCGAGCCTCTCCAACCCCGCTTCACCGAACGGGTGATGAACCGTCTGAACATTGGAGAGGCGCCATCGTTCGCCTGGGCGCTGCTCCGGAATCTTGCGCCTATCGTCGGGCTGGTCGTCGTTACCGGCCTGGTCTTCGTGGCCTTCACAATTGCGGGCGCGTTTGAAGAGACTGAACTCCAGCAATCGACCGCGGTGACCCGCACGCTCTACAATCAGGTCGGCAGCATCCTCGGCGCAGGCTTGGAGGGATTCAACGGCTGGGTGACAAAATACTTCTCTTTCGCCTTTGCAAAAAGCACTTACGGCCTCACCGGATTTGTCCTGATTTTCTTCGGCGCGATCGCGCTGCTGGATAAGTATGTGCTCATGCCGATGATGAGAAGGAGGGTGTGAGGATCCCCCCATGCAATCAAAAGCGAAAACACCAAAAGAGTACGTTGAGAGTTTACCGGAGGAAAGAAAATCCGCGATTTCCGAGTTGCGCAAAGTCATACTGAAAAATCTTCCCAAAGGATTCACGGAAGTCATGAGCTACGGTATGATCGGATATGTGGTGCCCCACTCCCTCTATCCGGACGGGTATCATTGCGACCCGAAACAGCCTCTGCCTTTCTTGTGTATTGCATCGCAGAAGAATTTTGTTTCTGTCTACCACATGGGCATCTATGGCAACAAAAAGTTATTGGAATGGTTCACAAAAGAATATGCAAAGCATACCAGAGCAAAACTGGATATGGGTAAAGGTTGTATACGTTTCAAGAAGCCAGATCAAATTCCGTTCAAGCTCATCGGGGAGTTAGCCGCGAAAATTACCCCGAAGGAGTGGATATCAATGTATGAAAAGCTGGTTAAACGGTCATGATTCTGCTCCTGGACTTGCATTCTTTCCTCAGCGCTTAAGCCTCATCCATGCGCACTCACGTTCAATTCACCACAATGAATTGTGGTGTTATTGTCATGGTCCGTAAGTAACTTGAAAAAGTCCCGGAGGGACGACCTGTTTGTAGTAATGAAATCATCCCAAAATTTGCAAAGCTCCATAGGAGCGGCCTCAAGACTTCGTAAACTTATTTCGATGACAGCAGACTAAATCATCTCCAGGTTGATCAAGTACCAAAGTACCACTCCCAGCGCAATCCGGTACCAGATGAACACAAACGTCGAATGCGTCTTGAGGTACTTCAACAGGAACGCGATCGAGGCATAACCGACAATTCCCGCGACGATCGTCGAGAGGGCGAGCGGGAGAATTCCGATACTTCCAATCTCGTGACGC
>DASYTP010000113.1:0-4813 GCA_036002145.1 Bacteroidota bacterium
CTTTATCAAACGATAATCATGGTGCAGCCGCGAAAATAGCAGAGAGTGTCGCAAAATGGAATATGAACATACAACGAGACGTCCCGATTCTCCGGATTCTCTTCGTTTAACAGGATTGCTTCCCTGTATCCAATTGCACCAAAATCATGCGAAACACCGGTGCAGGCGGATAACTCGTATAGCGTGGTCCGCTGATCCCGTGGTAGTGTATCAGTTTGAATCAGAGAACCAAATTGTGAGTGATCGTGCACTCGTTAACCCCTCCTATAATCCCCGCCAGACCACAGGCGGGCTGGCTTCCCTTCGCAAGGGGAGGATGTTTTGCGCCCCCTCGTTGCGAAGGAGGGTGCCACGGGGGAGGTCGATGCAGGCCATTGCTGCAGACTGAGGCACTACCGATCCCGTACTTTTGAATCAAAGCGAGTAGGTCGTTTTCCATCTTAATAATGTCTTTCAATGATTATTGACTATATATTCATTTTTGATTAGATTAGAATCGTTCTTCTCCGGAAGAGAGGAGAACATCCTCCACGCCACGTGACGGTCGAGTACGATCCGGGCACGTACAATTCCACCGCCGGCGTCCTGTTTTTTTTACCGGCTTCACGTTCACAGATTGAAAGGAGATCGCCATGCAACCTTCGCTACGCACATGTTCTTGGGCGGCAGCATTCGCCGCAGTTATACTCTGCTTTGGTGTTCCGGAATCTTCTCTTGCGCAGCCACCAGGCTGGCTTTATAGCAAGCGCGCAGTCATCACGGAGACTTCCGGCAGCACGCTCACAGATTATCAGGTCGCCCTTACCCTGAACACACAGGCCCTGATCCTGGCACTCCAGATGAACGCTGACGGCTCGGACATCCGCTTCTCGCTCGATAAGCCAGGGACCCAGCTGCTGGACTACTGGATTGAGTCGGGGATCAACACACCCACGACAAAGATCTGGGTTCGCGTCGATCAGCTTCTCGCCAACGACACCAAGTCTATCTTCCTTGCATACGGAAACCCGGGAGCGACTGCCGCGAGCACCCTGAGTACTTTTGACGGTCCGAACTCTTCCACCGATAGCGTGGCTTCGGGCGCGCCGGGCGGTGTTGGAAATTCACAGCGGGGATTCCGATTCGCTCCCACTGAAGATCTGCTCGTCACATCATTCGGAAAGAACGAGCCGAACGGGAATGTGCGGTTCGTGACACTCTTCGACAACGCGACGCAGGCGATTATCGCACAGACGACAGTAGCCGGACCTGCCGCTCAATATTCTTATCAAGATCTTGCGAATCCGGTTTGGATAACACAAGGCACCCAGTATATTCTCGAATTGTACCAGGGCGCCGCGGATGGGTATTACTTCGGGCCTTCCGCGCAGATCGGCCAGCATCTCACATACCTCGACATGCGGTATTGCAATGGCTGCTCGCAAAATACGTTCCCGACCAACTTTCTTAATGCATTCCATTACGGTTATCCTGATCTTCTCTACTACACGCGCCAGCACGCGTCTTCCGAGCCAACCGCCGTGCTCGCCTCCATCATCACTGCGAGTGCGGGACCCAACGGATCAATTTCGCCAAGCGGCGATGTTATCGTACCGGAGGGCACAGATACAACGTTTACGTTTACGCCCGATTACGGCCACGAAGTCGACAGCATTTTTGTCGATAGCGTCTATGCCGGGAACGCGGCCTTCTACCAGTTTACCAATGTCACCACCGATCATACCATTTCCGTAACCTTCAGAATTAGCCCGGCATACGATGCGAAGTACCGTACGGCGTCGTACCAAGACTGGGCGACGGCGACCGATGCTAAAGGCAAATACAAATCGATCAAGAGGAAACCCGATAAGGTCTATCTGAAGTTCAACGTCGGTTCTCCGGCGCCGGCCCTCGGGTTCACATTGAACTTCAGCATGCCCGTCACCGGCGTCGTTACACTTGGGAAGACGAAGACGACCCAGCTGGGGGATTCGGTCATCGGTCAGAAAACCGCAACGTTTGATAATATTTTTGTCGCGCCGGGTGACACGTTCCAGTTCGACGGGATCGGCTCGAAAGGCAAGGTAGCGAAGGTGGTCGTTGTATGGCTCACTTCGCCGAAGGTGACGAAAGTACCTGTGACGGATTTCAAGTTAAACCATCCGGGGCTTCCGTATCCGAACTTCCACAACGTCGGTGAAGAATTGTTCGGCTCAGGGCAAGCAACTACTTTCCCGGACGGGTTACTGGTCGGCATTCCCCAAGGCGACAAGGGGGCAAATTCAGTGAAGCACATTAAGTACACAGACGTTCGGAAATCGATGCTCAAGCTCCTGCACAGCGTACCGGTCCTGCATGCCGATACCGTCCAATGCCTGAATGCATTCCCGCCAACGCAGAAACCGATCGACAAACAGCAGAAGAGTTTGCCGCCGGATAAGTTCAGCAACAGGCTCTTTGCCGAATTGCTGACACTGAAAATGAACGTCACTGCAAGCATGGCGAACAAATTCCCGGTTGGGTTGGGCGAGCTGACATTCGATGATGCGACAGAACCGTTGAACCCGTTCAACGGTCTGATGGTGAACGATATCATGGGAGAAATTGATTCTCTGATATCGTGCCTCACTGTCGCGTCGGACCCCGCCCCGACCCTGCACGAGGCGTACGACGTGCTGGTGATGATCAACACCGCGTTCACGGACACCCTCGTCGACACGAACAGTTTTGGAGCAAAGACCTCGATCAAGGGATCCAGACGGTTGATCGATGTGGAGTTCCTGCACCCCTCGCCGGGCGCCGTTCCGCGCATCTTGCCGAACTTCGCCGTCGTTGAGCAGGTTCCTGAACAATTCCTGCTCGAGCAGAACTATCCGAACCCGTTCAATCCTACGACGACCATCCAGTTCAGTCTGCCCAGAGCTTCGCTGGTCACCCTCAAAGTCTACAACATCCTCGGCCAGGTGGTCGCCACACTCCTGGACGCGGAGGCGCTGGACGACGGCGTACAGGAGGTCGAGTTTAACGCGGGCAACGTTGCCTCGGGCGTCTATTTCTATCGACTCACGGCAAACGGGATAGTCGAAGATGAAGACGAAATGGAGACGGCGGTGGGGAGTGTTTCAATCGTGAAGAAGATGTTGCTGATGAAATGATCAGTACGTAACATCGGGAATATAATAGAACCGGCTGTGTTCGAGCGTAGCCGGTTTTTTTTGCAGGAGACCCGGGGACGGTAACGTGGGAGTGATGTGCTGGCCCGGAGGAAATTATGCTATGACACATCGATAATATCCGGGGAATCTGAACCGTGATTCAATGGATTCACAGGATTACCTTGATTATGTTTTCATCAAGCTAATCCATAAATCCTGCAAATCGTGGTTCAGACATCGCAGCAAACTGAACCACGATTCATGGAAACATCCCCCTCACATTTTTGCATCGATCGGCGAGATAGGTCACAGATGTTCGGGGGCACGGGTAGCCTATTAGCAGGATGTTGAAAAACTCATTTGCACCCCTCGAACTCATCCCCTCGTCCAACTCGTCCCCTTCTCTTTCCCAAGAGAAGGGGTGAAATGATTATAGGTATTGCGTGGACCGGTGTTGTTAACAACCCCGAAGGGGTGGCATAGCTTGATACGCCTGCTATCCGGATTATGTCACTCCTTCGGAGTTTGAGTGTTTTTGAACGGGGAACCACAAGGGGGTTAAGAACGGCGTTGTGATGAGCCGATGTTCTACGACCGCCAGAGGTACGACATCTTCAGGAACAATCCCCGCCGCATCTCCAGGAAGGAATCGTCCGGGACGTATCCGCTTCCGTCCCATAACACTTTTTCGAAGACCGAGCCGTATCCGAGGAAGACGGCTGTGCCCGGGATATAGGTGAAGGATGCGAGGACGTCCGTCGTGAGAACCTTCCGGAAATCGTTGTACTCGCCGATTGTTCGGAAAAAGAGGTACTGGTTAACCTGGTAGGTTACTTTGAGGCGCGTGATGGGGTAATCGTAGAGTTTCGCATCATCGGCGTCACGGAAGAAATCGGAATAGATGAAGCTCCCCTCCGCCCGGAAGTTGTCCCACGGCTGCAGCGTAAGCGTCGCATTCACAACGTTGCTCTTCCCCTGTTCAGATGCAGGGTAGTAGGTGGCCCTGATGCGGCGGTGGAGGAAGTTCACAGAAATCTGTTTGGTGATCTGACCGCGCAGCTGCGAGTGCACACCGCTTGTCTGAAAAATCTGCCCGTCAAATACTTCAGTGGAGTAATTGAACCGGGTGCGGTAGAGCCAGCTCCCCCCAAAGAAGATATTGAACGCAAGATCATTCCCGGTTTCCCAGAGCCCGCTGACACGGTCTTTCGTTTGACCGGTCGCAAGCTCGAATTCAATCCTCTGGAAGAGCGCCGATTGCGGGTAAACTTTTGACCTGAGGAAGCCGATAACATTCACGACTCCCGTTCTCGTGTAATATCCCATGTCGGCGCGGAAGTTTTCCGACACTTCGCGGAAGTTCAGGCTGTAATCGAGATCGCGCGTGCCATGCGCGAACCGGGCTCCAAACGTATGACCGTCCAGCGCAGCTGCCGAGGGGTCGTCCTTCGCCGACGTAAGGAATCCGTTGCTCTCCAGTACGCTTGCGTCCGAAACCCTGTACTGCTCGTCATACCCGATGACGCGGTTGTTCGTGTGCTCCAATTCCCGCGCCGCGAAAAGCAGCCCCACGTAGCTGTCATTCGCCAGTGAGCGCTTGTACCTCACGACCGGCACATGGACATACCTGCCGAGCGATGCACGGTCGGGCTCCAGCACGTTGTCGACCGCATAGAGTG
>DASYTP010000114.1:0-4234 GCA_036002145.1 Bacteroidota bacterium
GTTAGGTGTTAGGTGTTAGGTGTTAGAAGCTCGATCCTTGATCCTCGAAGCTCGATCCTCGAATCTTGAATCTTCTTGTTGGATGTTGGAACGATAATTAACCAAACGGTTAAATATACAATATGGGAGTACAAAAGTCAAGCAAAATTTTGGGTTTTCTGAGCTCTCATTTTGCCGTCGTCGCGGCGCTTTCCTCCTTGTGCTGTGGCTTCTTTTTCCTTGATTTTGACTGGACGGCGATGAATCCGATCGCGGCGACGGCGAGCCAGAAGATTTTTCGGCCTGCGAAGAGGAGAGCGAGGCCGACAACTATGGAGATTGATGGGATCATGATGGGTTACCTCAACTGAATCTGCAACGATGCACGCGGAGGCTATTGCTTCATGTAGATCGCGGAGAACCACAGCTTGAACAGCGGGTCGATGAATTCTATACGCTGGGGTGTTATGTCGATAATTTCCTTGTTCACAAGCGATTCCTTTATACGATTCACATTTCCCGATGTGCCGAGCCGGTATGTGTGCAATGTTTCCGCAGCACTGAACCGGGTAACGTTATTGCACAATGCCTTCAGAAAATTGAGCTGGGGGTTTGTGAGACCGTCGACTTCCATCTGAAAGAGGATTGCATGTTGCATCAGCGAGGCATCGATCGAGGAATGGAATTCTCTTTCTGTGCAATTCGTCTTCGTCATACTCCATGCCGTGTGGGCAAGTTGTTGAACAAAATATGGATGGTTCTCCATCTGTCTGGCGATCAGCGCAGCCAGGGAATCGCCGATATGTTTACCGGTCTTTTCGAATCCCCACTGATTGACTCCGGAAGATTGAGAATTTCATCGGGAGACCTGACCACTTCTTCCCAATCAAAACTGACGACAAAATCCTTCATGGGATCGATGCCGACGGTAAACTTAGGGGTAATGTGTTTGAAGAAGCGCTTCATCCCGCCCAACAGCTCACTCCATCTGGAGTAGGAGGCGCGCAGGACTGCTTTTGTGAACTGAGCGTAAAACTCCTGTTCATGATTCCTCAGTGTTTTTACAACGATGTAACTTACAATATTGTAAGATGCAAGTCTTAGGGCTGGCGACGAGGGGATGCCGGAAAAGAGGTTATTCGGGAGGCGCTATTTGCCACAGTCGACGGTAGACGAGCCGGCGAGCGACTGAGAGAAGCTTACGAAGGAAGCGGGAATCGAAGAATGAACCGGGTCCCCTGGTTCGGCAGGGATTCAACCGTGATCTCGCCTTTGTGATTCTGAATGATCTTCCGGCACACAGGCAACCCGAATCCGTGACCGTTCGGTTTGGTGGTAATGTTCTGGACAAAGAGTTTCTCTTTTACCCGGGGATCAAGCCCCGGGCCGTTATCGCTCACTACCAGGCAGGCGTTGTTATGAATGAAATCATACTCCGTCTTGAACGTAAGAGTGGCATCGGGACGGGCTTCGATTGCATTGTTCGCCAGGTTCAGGAGTACTTGCTGAAGCTGGTCGGGGTCGGCCCCGATATCGGGGAGCTCGTCGTCGAGTTCCATAACCACCTTGCCCTTCCGAAACTTCGGCAGCACGTTGATAAAGGAGACGAAGGTGCTGACCAGGGAATTCAGGCTCAGCGGGTTCATCTCCGAAGTCACGCTTGACCGGGTGAGGAGGTTTTCCGAAAAATCTCCGATCTTTCGGACGCTGTCGATGACGTCCTTCACGAGTCTTGTCGATAGATCGATTTCACCCCGCTTCATCCGCCGTTGGAGTTCCTGGGACTGGAGGAGCGCGATGTTCAGAAGATTCCTGAGCTCATGACTCACTTCGGCGGCCATCTCCCCACGCAGCGCCATCCTTTCGGATTTAATGATATGCTCGTTCGCCTCTTTGAGCTCTTCGTACGTGCTTTTGAGGTTCTCGTACAACTTCGCGTTCCGGATCGCCAGCGCTGCCTGACCGGCGAGGATCTCGAACAGTCTGAGGATCTCGTCCTTCTGTACTCCCTGGATAAACCGGCTGTCGACATAAATAACGCCGATGGTGGATTCGT
Source organism: Bacteroidota bacterium (assembly GCA_036002145.1). Taxonomy (GTDB): domain Bacteria; phylum Bacteroidota; class Ignavibacteria; order UBA10030; family SZUA-254; genus DASYTP01. The sequence continues at coordinate 2,036 of DASYTP010000114.1, forward strand.
GAGTCTGCAGCGGCGCGCACATGATCGTCTGCAACTCGAGGTTGATGATGCTCTGGCGCTGCTCGAACCGTTTGTCGGTCAACGCTCCCTCAATGCAAATCGATTCACCGGTCCTGTAGACGTCTTCGAGGACGCTTTGACTGACCTGGAAATTTTCCGGGTGGATGACGTTCTCATTCTTATCATGCCCGATGACATATTGCAGACGCCCATCCCTGTCGGCGAGCATGAGAAAACCACGATCGGCATGTGTGATGCGGATGGCATGGTCGATCACGAGCGCAAGCACGTCGGAGAGGACAAGTGATGTATTGATCTTGCGTACGACACTGAGAACGGTCTCGAGATCCTGGACAGCGCGTCCGCCTTCGGAGCGATCGGGGCCCGCATGCCTCACCTGCCGCGGCCCGCTTTCTCCACCTGATATCTGCTGCTGGGTCAATAACTCGATGAGTTTCATTTACGCTTCTCCTGCAGGGCGGTCATCTCGCCATTCGTCCGTTGAACTTCCGTGGCAGCGCCTACTTTTCTGAAATGTTCGAGCGCCTTCCGGAAAGCTTCGGTTGCTTCGGTCTTGCGGCGCATGCTTTTCTTCAAGACTCCGAGCTCGTACCATGTCTCGCCCAGGTTCAGAAGATTTCCATACTGTTCGTTGATCCGGATGCTCGAATAGAGATGAGACTCGGCCAATTGGTATTGTTTCAGCGCTCCGAGAACCATTCCCTTGAGCTTATAGGCATCGGCGAGAGCAATCCGCTGATCGGATTTTTGGCATCCATCCATCGCTTGATTACAATACGCAAGAGCGAGAGCGAGATCGGCCATTCTAAAATGAACGGTCGCTTTCCCGAGCTTGGAAATCGCAATGAGGCCGGGGGACTGAAGTTTCATGGAATATTCAAGACTCTTGTCGAATTCCTGGATGGCGGCGGGATAGTCTCCTTTCGAGAGGTAGGACATGCCCATGTTGTGATAGATTTCGGCAACCCTCGTCATATCGCCCGAGAGCTCGAAGAGCGGCAGGGCGCGCCGGTAATGGTGCAGCGCTTCATCGCATTTGCCGATGATATTCCGGATGATGCCGAGGTTCATGAGGATGGTCGCAGATAATGGCTTTTCCGACGTCCGCTCGGCGCTCTGCAATGCTTTTGAAAAATACGTGTTTGCCCTCCTGAGTAACCCCTGCTCCGCATAACAGGTGCCCAGGATATTCTCGACTTTTGCCAGGGATGCAAAATCTCTTGCCTTCTGAAAAAGAACACGGCTTTGTGCAAGGTCCCTGTTTGATTCGCGCCATCGCCCCTCACGACTGTAGACTTCCCCTCGCGCGAGCAGAGCCTCTGCAATAAATTCCGAATGTTCGGTGCTTTGACCGAACGTCATAACTTCGTCAAACGTCTGTCTCGCCCTCTGTAGCTCGCCATGTGTCTTCAAAATGTTCCCGATCCCCAGCAGCACGTCCACGTAACCTCGCTTGCCAAGCTGATACTTGCACATCGTCAGCAAATGGTCGAACGAAATCCTGTCTTCGAGCAACGCGTCGGGCCTGACGCCCGATTTTTTCAGCTGGCTATTTTTACCCAGCATTCGGTCCTCCGTGCTGTGTAGCTTTTTCCGGTCGGCCAGGAATCGTGTAATCAGTCTCGATCCACAGTAGCTGCTCACGAACGTAAAGATCTCACGATTCATCTTATTATCGGCTCTCATCAACTCCTCCCTTATGATCCGTTATCTTATTCATCGTCATGACGTGAATGAGTTAGCGACCAAAAGCGTAAATGGAAAAGTGACCGATGGAAAAGTGAGATATTTCTGCGTTCTTTAAGTGAATATCCGTGTGATCCGAATGACGATGGACATCAAGGTCCTCGTAGGTCGGAGACGATGTATTCCCGTTCTCATCCACAAAAACAAAAGTAACAGTCTCATCCTCCGGGATCTGATTCAGGTGATTTACGTGAAAGTCCAGACGTGCCGGCTCGTTGAACACCAATCCTTCGGGCTGAAACTCCACTGCCACCCTGTCCGTGGCAAGTGTCATCGTAATCTGCACATCCTGGTTGACGGCATGATCGGGAACGCGGAGCTCGGCGCGAGCATGAACTTTTTTGCCGGTCGACGTCGTCAGCTCAAATTTGGCCTTCACCACACCGCCATGCTCAACCGTAATGAGTTCTGTGCCCGTCAGATCCTCCTTCG
>DASYTP010000115.1:0-14838 GCA_036002145.1 Bacteroidota bacterium
TCCCTCCATACACAGTCATCGGCCCGTATTTCCAGAAACATTCCACGTTTCTGAATCCGACACCTCCAAGCGCAGAAAGTTCTTCCGCCAGTGAGAAATATGTGTCTTCTTCCGACCAATTCCGGAAATGTTTTGAGACCTCCTCGTCGGACATACCGGTGCTTTTCATGAATTCACTCCAGAGGGAGTACGTTCCTTCACGGAGTTTCGGGTCTGAACTCATGGTGGCGTCCCCATTCAGGAAAATCCCGTCCGGTGGCAATGCATTGAAGATGTTCGTGTAGACTTGCTTTTTCTTTTCGAGTGTTCGCAGGTGGTGCAATGCAATGCATGCGACAACTGCGTTGCATGAGGGGAGAGATTCGTTGAACGATCTTTCCACGAACAGGATGCGGTCGCCGAAAGTCGAGAGCCGTTGTTTTGCGACCGCGAGCATTTTCCGGTCGATATCCCAGATCTCGATAATGGCATTGGGGAATCTTTCGGCAATCAGATACGCAAGCGAGCCCGTGCCGCCGCCGAGGTCGATGAGGCGACCGTCGGGAGGGAGGACAAGTCCCAGTGAACGTACGATCGTTTCAAGCATCGCCTCATAGCCTGGAATGAATGTGCGGATGATGCGATCGTAGTCCGTTACTTGGAGGCGCAGATGTGCTTCAACGGAGTGCGGCACGGCGTGAATCCTTTTTTTTCAGACGAAGCTGTACGGAATTGGTTGTCAATTCCCGCAATGCATCGGTCGCAATCCAGCGGGAACTCGCTGAATCAATTTTTTGAATCCCACGCGCCGTCTTTAATGCATGTCGATTCAGGAAGGAGCTCCGTTTTCCAATTTGTCGCAGCGCCCAGTTGACTGCCTTCCTGACGAAGTTTCGTTCATCAGTCGCCTCGCGCCTGATGACGGTGAGAAACTTCAGGAACAGTTTGTCCTCAGCCTTCTTATCGTGAACGGCGAGCCACGCCATCAGTGCGAAACCGGCACGTTTGACAAATTCCTCTTTTCGACAGCTCCATGCGACGGCTTTCTCCCAGGCAAACGGCGTGCGATCGAAGAGGTTGCCGCAACATGCGTCGCACACCGCCCAATTGTCAAAATCCGCGACCCATCGCTCCATTTGTTTCCTTGTCACCGCCCCGGGATCGTCAATCAGTGCCGCCAGGATGCGCGCTTCAAGATACCCGGTCGACCATAGTCGCAGGGCAAGCGCATGGTTCTCTCCGATCTCTTTCGCCATCGTTCTCAGAATAGGGGCAGAGATACCAAAAACTTTCCGTGAGGTAATGCCGTAGCGCACCATCCCACGGACAGCTTCCGGATCGGCATGTGAACGTAGCTCACTCAGGACCGCGGATGCCGAGGCTCTCCGGTCAGACGAACCGGACCTCTTTGCACACATCGATGCAGGTTACTTTCTCGAGAGGTCTGCGAACAAAAGCTCAACAAACCGGTCGGGTGTCATGAATCCCTTTCCCCAGACTTCATCGAAATCGGCTGTCGGCTTCGCGGATTTGACCTCATCGGGGGTCTTCCCCGCCGCTATGAGTTTGGCTATTTTTTCACTGATTGCGGCCAACATATCGCGGTAGAGTCTGAGCTCTTTCTTGCCGCCGAGCTTACCGTGACCTGGAATGATCTTCGTATCGTCGTTTACGAGGGAAAGGGTTTTATCGACGGCGGCGATCATTCCCCTGACCGAACCGCCGGTGGAGATATCAATATATGGATAAGACTCAGTGAAAAATACATCACCCATGTGGAATATATTCGACCGGGTGAACTGAATGATGGCATCGCCGTCGGTATGAGCGGGATCGACATGAAACACGTGGACATCATCGCCGTTGAGATGGAGCGTCACATCCTGAGTAAACGTCACGACAGGCAATGCGGCTCTGGATGAAGCAGGGGTAGTTCGTTTGAAAAATTCGTTGAAGTGCTCGACGCTCATGCGTTTGCGGACGTTTTCGTGAGCAATGATCACCGCGCCGCCTTTCTGCATATTCTCGTTGCCGCCCGTGTGATCGCCGTGCCAGTGGGTGTTGATGACGAACCGGACCGGCACATCCGACTTTGCAATATCGGCGATTGCCTTTTTGATTTTTTCCGTGAGCGGAGCAAATTGATCATCGATGATAAACACGCCGTCTTCCCCGGCCGAAACACCGATGTTCCCCCCCGAACCGATCAGCATCGATACTGCGTCGGAAAGCTTTTGTGAGCGTAACTGAACAGAATCGAAATTAGTCTGGCCAAACGCATTGTGTGTCAAAAATAGCGTGATGCCCACGAAATATGCATGAAGACGAAACGAATGACGGGTGTTCATATTGCCTCCTTCGGCATCTTCACGATGGAAGCGATGCCCAGGCCGGCAATAATCCAGCTGAGAAGCGCGTCGATGACCATACGCGACGTGAAGTCGACGGGAAAGCCCATCCAATTCCAGTTCGTAAGATGCGCGAACAGAGAAACGAAGACCCCAAACATTCCACAATAGGCGACACGTGAAATGAACGAAGCATTCACCGCGGTGCTGCGGATCAAGAACCAGGCCACGACCCACGCAGAGAGAATATTGACGATCAATCCAACAGCCATCTGACCCGGCATCATAGGATCCGAGCCGGCGGGATCGTACACGATCATCCCGACGGGTCCCCGTTTGATTTTTGCGATACATTTATCCACAGTGGCCTGGTCGGCGCCCATCGGCGGCATCTTGGGGAATACGTAGACGGCCTTTTCGTTCAACAGCGGCTGCAATGCGCTGATCGCGGCATCTTCATCCGGGATCTGGTGCAGGGTCGGCTCGTGAAGCGGCAGCAGTACCCAGGCAAGAAAGCTCCAGACAAACAGAATGATGCCGCCGACAATACCTCCCACGATTGTCTTTTTCATGACTTTTCTCCTAGTGTCGCGTGTCGGAAATATGTTGATTAAGTCCCGTAGGGACGACCTGTTTGTAGTAATGAAATTATCCCAGAATTCGCAAAGCTCCGTAGGAGCGGCCTTTAGCCATAGTAAACTTATTTCGGGGACAGTACACAAGCATTGTAAGTTGTATTACTTCTTCAGATAACGCCGCAGCCTCGCCGCAAAAGAGGAAACAGGTTTGAAATCCCGCAATTTTGTCGTCAGCTCGAAGTGAGTTGTATGAGGTTGCCACAGTATCACCACACTATCCCGCTCCAATGCCACCGTCCCATTCGATGTGATTTCAAGTCCGGTCGTGTCGTGGAGGGGGATTCTCAGCGTGTCATCTGCGTCAAAATTGGGAATGAGTTTCGTAACATCAGAAAAGATGGCTGTTTCGCGCCAAACGACCTTTCCCTGTTCCATTGCCACCGAACGGGATTTCACATACAACCCCTTCTCCATCTGATCGAGAAGGTATCGGTCGCCCCGCCAATTTCCGACAAGTTCTGAAAAGTCCCGACGTTGCGCTGCCGTATCAGATTCGTTCGACGCTACATTTCTCCTGACGGTTCTGAACGTCCCGCTGCGTCCGTCGCTGTTCAAGGTTAATGTGTATTCGTTCACCTCACTGATCAAGCAGCCGCTGAACGTGACGAGAGTCAAAGAGAGGAGTGCGTGGCGCCTCAACTGCATCAGGGCATTCATGGGAAGAGACAAAACATTACAAGGTGTACACAACTCCTGCGGTGATGGGGAAATATTGTCGCGTTTGTTCCGTTACACCTAGCAGCGATTTCGCCTGAACAAACGCCCGCACCGATTCGGTTACGGGCGCCTCAATCCCGACACCGAACGTCCACGATACACCCCATTTGTTGATCCCCGGAATTGTAAGTGAAGTGTTCGGAGTGAAGTAAGTCTCCGCGACCGTGAAATTCATCACACCCACTCCAAGAAGGAAGTAGGGAGCCACGCTTTTCTTTGTCGACGAGAATGAACCCTTGAAGATGACCATGACGTTGACGAGTGTCACCGCTCCGCCGATCGCGGAATCCGCCGGATGTGTCAGCTTCAAGGAATCATTATACTTCTTCGTGTCAAAGTTCGTCCGTCCGTAGTCCAGTGTGGCGAAGAACGATCCGTAACCGGTCGAACCCGGATCTAATGAATAACCGATACCGGCTCCAATGTTGTACCCCGACTTCCAGAACGTCCGATAGTCCAGTGGTAGATACGGAAGCGACAGCCCGCCCCAGAGCATGACCTCCGGAGTTTTGGTGGAGGCGAGCGACGTGTCTGTTTGTGCAGGAACGACGGACGAAAGCGTAAGCATAAGGGCAACAATGACAAACATATACTTCATTGGTGGATTCCTTCTAAAGATAGTACGGAACAAGCGAATTCTTCGGCATTTCGACCAAAGGATGGATAGGGGTTCAAGAGTATACAAAGAATTTGAAATTATTTCAAGAACTTTCTTTAGGCGCGGGGGTGGCGGGCAGGCGCGGCTGGACAAAAACGACCTTTTCACGTTCAAGGGTCACGGTCCCCGGCGGGACGCCTTTCGGCTTTCGGACATATTTACGTTCGCAGTAGGCGACGGGGACATCTCGTGCTTTTCTCATTTTGCTATAGTATGCGGCGATTCCTGCGGCCTGGCGAATCGCCTCTTTGGGTGGCGGCTCCCCACCGGACAGTTTCAGCACGACGTGTGATCCACTGGCGCCCCTCGCATGAAACCAGAGATCGTTCGGCTTGGCATATTTCATGGTCAGGAGGTCGTTATTCGCGCTGCTTTTTCCCACCCAGACCTCGAATCCGCCGGCAACGGTGAACATCCGGAACGGGGGTTGATCCTTCGGAGACTCATGAGGAACAAGTTTCATCGCCTTCAATTCCTTCCCATGTGTGGTTTTGAATTCCTTCACTTGCTCCGCTGTGTGGCAGTTGTCGAGATGGAGCAGCATTGTCTCCAGGAGCGCTGCTTTCTGTTGAGCAGCCGTCCTTCGCCGCTCAAGATCTGAACGGGAGGTTCTGGACTTCCTTGACTTTTCGAAGTACCTCTCCGCATTTTGGTGAGGCGTGAGTTTTGGATCGAGCGATATCGGGATGACCGCATTATCCGCAAAAACATCCGGGAGATTGATTTTCGAAAGGCCTTTATGAACTTCATGAATGTTTGCCATCAGTATTCTGCCGAGGCGATCGTAACTGGCAGCCCTCCGGGTATCCTCGAGCTCGGCGCTCATGCGGTCGACGGATCGCTGTGCGCGATCGCGCTCATTCTTCAAGGGCCCCAGAATCCCGTTCTTCGCTGCTTCAAACCCTTTTGTGCTGAATGTTTTCAACACAAACGAGCGTATGGCATCGTTCACCGTCGGGTGCGATTCGATCGTCGAGCCCGAGAGGTGCGCGAGTTGAATTAGTGAGAATATCCTCGATTCGTTTCCGCGGACATAAATCCTGGGTGAAGGCGTCGATGCTTCTTCTATAATTGCCCGGAGATGGCGATGGATCGAGCCGACGTCGGAGCTACGCAATTGTCCGACAGGCTGTTTCTCATCGATGGCCGATCGATGAAGCGTTTCTCTTGCAAGCGTGGAGCCGAGGATCGGGATCGAGTATTTGAGCGCGGCGAAAACTCCCAGGGAGGGATCCACCGTCAGCGATCCTCTGAAAACCTCGACGTCTTCGAGATACCGCGGAGAAAATCTGCCGATCGTGTCCGTATGCTGAGTTCCGCGCAAGTTCTTATTATTCTTGAATGCTTCGCACACGACGTCCCGGTCACCGGTCAGCAGGACGTTGCTCTCCGCCGTATTATAGAGGAGTATCCGCAGTGTCAAACCGCCCGCGAATCGAAGGTGAATAATCCGGTCGAACGAAAGCGCTGTAACATCTTCAAGCACTTTTCCCGTGACATCCGGAAACAGATCGACAGAATTCTTCCTGGCCCGTGAAGCGCCGTCGCGGAGGAAACAATAATTGAATTGTGGATCGACAGAGATGGAAAGGGATGGCGCGGCAGAGCCGTGCGGAGTCATTAAATGGTCATCAAATACAATGCAGAGCTCGTTCTTTTGCTGGGTATAAATCTCCGACACGGGGCATCCACGGAGAGCGCTACGGAGCTCATCCGCCAACGCCAGCAGTGTGTAAAAGTTGGTGATCATGAATGAGAAGAAAATGAGAGGACAATATATTCAAAAACAATGCCACGGGCAAGGGAATCATCATGGGTCGATAAATCCAACCTTATTGATGCTCAGAGCATCACAAGTAAAACGGCGGATAGAATGCGATACACATATATGAGTATAATTGCCTATTGACTTCTCGAAGCGATGTATGTATCGTGGTTGTGTCGGCCTAAGCCGCACGGCCTTTCACGAGCCTAAATCTTGCGAATTGCAGAATTAGTGCAATATCGGGTCATGATCTTATTGGATATCAAGATAGGCCATGTTTTCGAAAGATTCCTTGACATTCGTGAGTCGAAGATTTAGATTGCCGTATCATTCGGGCGGCTCAGTTCTTTGCGTGATCCGCGCTGTTTGCGTTTCCAATTTCGATCACTCTCGGAAAGGCGTTCTCATGAAACACAACTTTTGGATTCTCATATCTGAGACAATGTCTTCTGAGGTGAAGAAGCAGTGAACCGAATTTGTCTTTTCCTCGTCCTGGTGCTTGGCGGCTTTGCCTGCAACACAGATTTTACAGCTCCCGTCTCATCGGATGTGCAGCTGACGGCAGAGGAAGTGGCGGTAACAGAGGTGTGGCTAAAAGTGCACATAGAACAAAAAGTGTTGCATGACTCCATACGTGTGACTCGGAACGATACATCCATTCTTGCGCTCCGCTTTCGAGGAACCGATACATTGATTATTGACGACCGTCTCTTGCCGAAACAAACTTACAAATACAAATTATTCTCGTTCGGTACAAGCCTGCCTTACGTATCAAGCGAGGTACTCACAATAACGACGATGGACACTACCAGCCACGAATTCATTTGGGAGGTTGATACTCTCGGCGAGGGCAACTCAAGTATCTTGTTTGATGTGACAATAATTAATGATACGCTTGCTTATGCAGTAGGAGAGCTTTATTTGAAAGATTCAACCGGACTGTTCGATCCCACGATGTATAATTTTGCCCGATGGGATGGAACTGTTTGGACATTGAGTCGCATCTACTACGCGTACGATGGTGGTCAATTCATCTCGCGACTTCGTTCGATCTTCGCTTTCCATCAGAACGACATCTGGGTTGGAAGCACTCAACCGATGCATTGGAATGGAGTGCGATGGGAACAGTATGATCTGACCGCTTCAACATTCAATGGATACATAACCAAAATCTCTGGAAGGTCAAGTGACTACCCTTACATTGTCGGGTCAAACGGAGCGATGGCACATTACAATGGTTCCTCATGGCAGAAAATAGACACTAGGACATCCCTTGACATTCAGGACATCTGGGGTGATCACAATGAGAAAACGGGTGATTGGGAGATGCTCGCAGTTGCGGGAAATTATTTCATAAGCAACGAACGAAAAATCCTGCGTGTTGCCGGTAGCTATGTGACCACACTCTCGGACAATGGTATCGGATTTGCACTCAATGGGATCTGGTTCTCCCCGGGGAAGCACTACTGGGCAGTTGGTGCAGGGATATACCAGAAACACTTTACATTATCTGCTCCATTCTGGGAAGGTGGATTAAACATCCCTATCACAACCTATACCACCAATCGAATCCGCGGTAACGAAGTAAATGACGTGTTTTTCGTCGGTGCGTATGGAGATTGCTTTCATTTTAACGGCGCAACATGGCGCAGTTATCGTGCGGAGACCAAACTTGTGGATGGTGCTTATTATTCTGTGGCAACAAAAGGAAATACGGTTATTGCGGTGGGGGAAAAGAATCCGCGCGCCGTCGTTGCTCGCGGGGTACGAACACTCTCAACTGGCGTGAGGTGATTAACCGATGAGCTTCTATTTTCTCTCCGCCGCTTTTCTCAGCCGATCCATCACCGCCTCGCCGATGCCTGTCTCGGGGATACTCTCGACAACGATAACATCGACGCGTCGCTCGTCGAACCACCGCAGCAATTCGAACAACCGTTGAGCGTACTCCTCGATCCTGATTCGCTGTATTTCCTCGGCTTGCAAGCCCGACGTATCAAGCGAATGCACGATGCACCCGATCGATTTTCGCTGCTTGCGGTATGATTCAACACTAGCCATAAGTTGTTGAGCATCCCCTTCGGGCAGCAATTCAACGCGCGCCGCCGGGGCATAATGCCGATGACGCGTGCCGGGGGATCGCAATAGCTCGTCGGCCGACGCGGCAGTTCGTACGTGACCGATAATGCTCTCAATCTTCTTCCGGTCCAACCCGCCGGGCCGTAAGATGCATGGCGGATCCGAAGTAACGTCGAGAACTGTAGACTCGACGCCGATGATCGTCGGGCCGGCATCGATAATAATATCGATTTTCCCTTTCAAATCGTCGAACACATGCTGTGCGGTCGTGGAGCTGGGCTTGCCGGAGATATTGGCGCTGGGGCCGACAATGCCCCGGCCCAGGGCGGAGATGAGTTTCAGTGTGACCGGATGATTCGGGATCCGTACCGCAACCGTGCGTAATCCTGCCGTGACGATGGCGGGAATTTGTCCGCGATGTTCGACCACGAGCGTTAACGGTCCCGGCCAGAATGTTTCCGCGAGCCTCCGCGCTTTCTCAGGGACTGCGCGAGCGATATCGTACATCTGCGCTACATCGGCAATGTGGACGATGAGCGGATTATCGGACGGACGCCCCTTCACTTCGAACACTTTTTCAACGGCACCCGCATTGGATGCGTCGGCCCCAAGGCCGTAGACGGTTTCCGTGGGGAATGCGACCAGGCCTCCTTTGAGCAGGACCTCAGCTGCAACGGCGATATGCAATCTGATATCTCCCGCCGATACATCCAGTATTTTCGTTCCAGTTTTCATCGATATCCCTCAATATCGGGAAATCTCCGTTAACTATCCTCCCCGGGAACTTTGTTCACCCCGGCATAGTACAACGAGTAAATAACTCACTCACTAAACCATTGAAGGAGGTCCCCATGAAAACCTTGTATTTCCTCGCACTGATGCTGTTCACGGGAGCGCTTCAGTCTGCAACACCCGCGATGTCGCTCTTCCCGAAACCGCCGGGTGAGATCGTTCTTCACGGCAGCTTGAATCAAACCTGTATCCCCCGGAATGGCGGCATCGTCTATCTCCACATGCAGATCGAAACGCGAGATTTTCCGCTGCCCGAAAGGGCGGACCGGCCGATGAACATCGCTGTCGTCCTCGACCGCAGCGGCTCGATGGGGGATGAACGGAAGATGGAGTATGCCAGGCAAGCCGTCTGCGCGCTTGTCGACCGGCTCTCCCCGACCGATTATCTCTCGATTGTCATTTATGACGATCATATTGAGACGCTGTTGCCCACACAACACGTGAAGGATCGGAGCCGGATCAAACGGTTGATCGAAGGAGTCTATCCCCGCGGCTCGACAAACTTGGGGGGAGGAATGCAGGAGGGTTTCCGGCAGATCACGGAAAAATTCAAGCGTGAGTACATAAATCGGGTCATCCTCGTATCGGACGGACTCGCCAACCAGGGCATTACGGATCCGTACGAGCTTAACCGCATCGCCGGTGAATATCGTAATCGATCGATTTCGTTGACCACCATGGGAGTCGGCCTTGACTACAACGAGAACCTGATGCTTGGCCTCGCAGAGCACGGCGGCGGTAATTATTATTTCATCGAGAGTCCGCACCAGCTTGCCTCCATCTTCGAGCGCGAGCTGAACGGGCTGTCATGCGTCATCGCGCAAAACGCAAGCATTGAGCTCACACTTGGCAGAGGCGTGACGTTGAATGATGCAATCGGCTGTGACCGGCGTCGTGAAGGCGACCGGTGGCTCATCCCCGTCGGGGACATCTATACAAACGATCATCGCGAGTTCACCGCGGAGCTGAGTATTCCCGAAGGCTCCGGTACACGTCATGTCGCATCCGGCTTCCTGAAATTCGACGGAGGCGGGAAATATCGCTGTACGGGTTTCTCAGTCGATATCCGTTACTCCGATGTAACTGCCGAAGTGGAGAGAAGCAGAGACTGGGACACGCAGGGAAAAGTTGACATCGCGGTATCCACAAAGCGTGTCCAACGTGCAATGGAAGCTCTTGACGCGGGACGCGAAGAGGATGCGGCGAAGGAATTGAACGAGGCGAAGCAAATGCTGGAATCATCTTCAGCCCTGACGAACAGCCCGGCAAGCGCTCCGGCAATGCAGGAGCAAATCGGTCAGCTTGAGAAATATTCGAGGGACATGAAAGATGGAACCGCCGACAAGCGGAGAGTCAAGAAATCGATGCAATACAACAACTACCGAACACAGAAAAAAATTGAATAGAGTCGTGTGCGGTAATTATCCTGAACGTGAGTAGACACGACTGTACGTCTCTTTTTCCCCGCCCCGGTCACGAAGAGTGCCACCGGGGCGGGATTTTTTTTACTCTGCGGCGCCAAAGGTATAGATGGCGGAGAGGTTCCAATTCCGCGGCTGGGCGATGTCGCCCACGTTTACAAAATCAGCACGCAGTTTTTCGAATATCTGGTATCCCATTCCGAACGTCACGGTTGAAAGATTGATCTGATTGCTCGTGACATCGAACCCATTTTCAGTCGATTTATCTTCATTGGCTGTACGGAGGAATTCCGCGACCCATCCCGCCCGAACGTGACAATGCTTCACCAATTCATATTCCAGGCCGAGAGGAACTGCGAGGCGCACGGTTGTCACATTCTGCTTGTGGAGGAAGCGGTTATCCTCCGTGTAATGGCGCAGACTCATGCCAACCTGATGTGACAGCTGGTAAGCGTCATCAAGCAGTGTCCGCTGCGCGTCGTAGTCGAAATTGAGGTGAAGGAGGTTTGCCCCGACGCCGGCGGCCACCAGGAAATCACTCATGGTAAATGTCCAACCCGCATTCGCGTTTGCCTGGAGCCCGACGCCGTCCGGTGATCCATATCTTGCGGTCAAATAGTACGAACTGTTTTTCGACGTATCGCTGGTGCTCATATAATTGCTGACATAGGAACGGGAATTATAGTAGCGATCGTCCGAATTGAACACCCCAAGACTTGCGCCGGCCTGGAGGGAAAATGTCTGTGAAGGATCTGTTCGATTCAGGTAGCGCGCGGCGATGCGTGCGTTCGTCCCTTCAATATCTGCATAGGTCACAAGGTTCTGGAATATTGTCCCATCCGCCACCGTTGGTTGATCGTTGGGTGACGATCGGTGGAAATTATAGTAGGATTCATCCTGACCCTGACGAATGTTGATATCCGACCGCAGAATTTCCACCGTCCCAACGACATCGATCGTTTTTGCCTCTCCTTCCCAAAGAATCCCCCCTCGAAGCGTGTGAGACACGATCTTATTGATCGCGTTCGAGAAGCTGTATCTGGAGCCATAGGCGCTATCATAGTATGAAGTTGACGGGTTAAAGTACGTTTGCCAGTAACTTGTGAAGGATTTGGTGTTACCCGGGCTCTCACTGAGTCCGAAGGTGTAACTCAATCCGGCAGAAAGTCCTTCACCGAGCTGGAACGCGTAGGAAAGCTGCGCATCGCCCCAATCAGATCTCGAATCCCGACCATATACGGATTGATAATAGGAGGACTGATAGGGCGGGTAGCCGCGAGTGACAACGTCGTTCAACTGATCGGATGAACTGTTGAAATAATTTCCCCGCACGAATATCCCCAGCTTGCCCGCATATCCCAGGCGGATGCCAACCGGTGTACCTGTGGAACCATATCCGTCAGGATAGATGTAAACCTGAACATTCTGATCGAGCTGGAAGCCCGGATATCCAGACGAGTTATTTCCACCCACTCTGGGGATCAGAGTCGCGTATTTCACGATAGTGGAAGACGCATTTTGAATGCGAGCCATCTCTCCAAAGAGAAGCGGATTCTCGAGTTTGTCGTAATATGCAGGGTTTCGGAAGAGATCGGTCAGCCGGTCGGGAACGATCCCGCTAAAATCGGTTCCGAGGGCCTCGATCCTCAGGGAGTAATAACGCTCGCGACCTGTGCCCAACATGATTCCTGATTGCAGGATATTAATGCTGGGAAGTTGTTGAGCTTGCATGAGAGCAGGATACAGCAAAAGAATCGACAGCATTCGATGAGCTGACATCGCGAACCTCCTTGGGGTAAGTGAGAAATAGATAATCCCGTAGACAAATTCTCCACGCAGAAATGTGTGACGTAATATACGCAGCCGCCAACGACTATTCAAAACTCATGCCACTGAAACGTCGGGAATTAGCAGTTGAATTCCGCATGATTTTTACCTACATTTCAGCGTTGTTGGCTCCCGATAGTCACCATAATCAGACAGCTCCCGGAACAAATGAACATTTTTAAGGACATCGAACGAAAAGACCACGAGCAGGTCATTTTCTGCTCCGATAAAACCTCGAAGTTGCGAGGGATCATCGCAATTCACAGCACAACTCTCGGGCCATCGCTCGGTGGGGCGCGCATGTGGATGTATGATTCGGATGAGGATGCGCTCCACGATGCTTTACGACTCTCCCGTGGCATGACCTACAAGGCCGCGGTCGCCGGATTGAACCTGGGGGGCGGCAAGGCGGTCATCATCGGGGATCCCAATAAGGACAAGCACGAAGCACTTTTCCGTTCCTATGGAAGGTTTGTCGAAGGACTTGCGGGACGCTACATTACGGCCGAAGACGTCGGCACCAGCGTGCGCGACATGGAGTGGGTGCGCATGGAAACGAAGTATGTCACCGGCATCGATCGCGCCCTGGGCGGCAGCGGAGATCCGTCGCCGGCAACGGGATTTGGAGTCTACCAGGGGATGAAGGCGGCAATGTACGAGCTGACAGGGAACGACTCCATGAAAGGTAAGAAGATTGCCGTACAGGGCGCCGGACACGTTGCAAGCCATGTTTGCGATCACCTTGCAAAAGAGGGCGCGAAGATTTTCATCACCGATATTTATGAAGAAAAAGCGAAAACCATTGTAGAGCGGGCGAAGGCGAAGTATGTTCCGCCGGATGAAATTTATGATGTCGACGCGGATGTGTTTTGTCCCTGCGCGTTGGGTTCCATTCTCAACGACCAGACGATTCCACGATTAAAAGTGAAGATCGTGGCGGGAGGGGCGAACAACCAGCTTGCGGATGAGCAGAAACACGGCCAGATGCTGATCAAACGCGGGATACTGTATGCCCCGGATTATGCGATCAACGCGGGAGGTCTTATCAGCGTTGCAAACGAGCTCGAAGGCTATCCGCACGAACGTGCCCTCAAACAGGCGGAGGGGATTTATGACACCATCCGAAGAATATTCGAAATCGCAAAAAAGGAAGAGATTCCAACGTACGAGGCTTCAAACCGGCTCGCAGAAGAACGCATACTCCGACTCGGTCACATTCGTACCATGTACGCCGGGAAGTCTGAATTTGTCGGCCGGCTTGGCGAAGTAGATCACCGGTAGCGGTATGGCCACATCTAACCGGCGACTGATTCGACAAAGGGTCTTACAGGCGCTGTACGCATACGAGCTTTCCAAGGAGCCGATCTCCAATGTCATGGATATGATCCTCGCCGATTTGAAATCGCACAAACAGGATCTTGAATTTGCGAAAGCGCTTATTACGGAGGTTATCACTCACCACGAAGAGATCGAAGCATATATCCGGACTAAAGTCGACCACTGGGAATTCGATCGCATCGCCGTCGTCGACCGCGTAGTGCTGCGCATGGGCATTTGTGAGCTTCTCTATTTTCAGGACATCCCCCCAAAGGTTACCATCAATGAGTCGATCGAGGTGGCAAAGTTGTTCAGCACGGAGAACAGCGGCAAGTTCATCAATGGAGTGCTCGATGCCGTACTCGAGGATCTCAAATCCCGCAATGCGCTTGTCAAGACAGGCCGCGGACTGATCAACAAGAATATTCACGACAACAAACCCCGCAGGCCGGGCAAAGGCACCTGATGCCTCCAGGACATGTTGTGGCGTCGCAGCGCCTCCGCATCTTCTTCTGGACGTTGTTCGATTTTGCCAACACGGGCTTTTCCGTCATTATCGTCACGGTAATCTTCCCGCGATATTTCACGTTACATGTCGCCGGCGGACAACGGCTTCTGTGGGGGATTGCCGTGAGCGGCTCAATGGTGCTCGCAGCGCTGCTCGCCCCGCCCCTTGGCGCTGCGGCCGACTTCTCCCGTAAAAGGAAACGGTTTCTCTTCCACTTCACGATGGTCAGCGTTCTCTGCACCATGCTGCTGTTCTTTGTTCACGACGGCATGGTGATCGTCGGCATGGCGTTATTCATCCTTGCAAATGTCGGGTTCGAGGGGGGACTGGTGTTCTACGACGCTTTTCTGCCTTCATTGACTCCGAAACATTCGTACGGCAGAGTATCCGGATATGGGTTCGCCATGGGATACCTCGGCGCGCTGGCCGTCCTTCTCATTGTCAATCTCATGCTGCCGGAATCAATCCACCCCGACTACCTGTTCTTTGTGAGGCTCTCCTTCGTCGTCGCGGCGGGCTTTTTCTTTCTTTTTTCGCTGCCCATGTTCTTGTTTGTGCCTGAATTGCATCGGTCGGAGAAGCCGGCCGCTTCTTATTTCAAGGAAGGGAGACGGCGCGCAATCCAGACATTCCGCTCTCTCTTCATGAAGCATGAATTTCCCGCAATCTCCCGGTTCCTCATCGCCTTCTTCATCTATAATGACGGGATTCTGACGGTCATTGCCTTTGCTGCAATCTTCGCCGAAGAACTCCTGCACATGACAGACAAGGAGATCATACTCTTCTTCG
>DASYTP010000116.1:0-2315 GCA_036002145.1 Bacteroidota bacterium
ATGTCCTGATACTCTTCTCATTGCCAGCCGCAGGGATGCCGTATGGATGGTTCTCTGTGAATAATGACCGGTTCAGCAAGACCGATGCGATCACTCGGGGCTCATCGTGCCACTGTGCAAATGTGGTAAGAATCTCCTTCCGATGACGCTCAAGCTCATCCTTGGGGAAGTTCGGTCGCAGCGCAACATCCGCGAACAATCCCAACGCCGAGTCAAGCTTCGAGAGCGGAGTATGGAGGGAGACACCCGACGTATGCTGACCCGAAAATACATCGATCGAGGCTCCCAGAAAATCAATCGCATCTGCAAATTCCAAAGCGTTACGCTTGCCCGCTCCTTCCTCCATCATTGCGGAGGCCAGAGACGCAAGTCCAGACCTGGCCGGCGGATCCATTGCCGAGCCGGCAAGGACCAAAAGCTCCATCTGCACCAACGGAAGGTCATGCTTCTCCATCAGGACGACAGGCAGACCGTTCGAGAGCTTATGGTGTTGTACATCGGGTAGATGCATTGGCGGCGGGGGTCCAAGCTCCGGGGGCTTGCTGCGATCCGCCACCTGAGCGTCTGCGATAATGGTTCCCGTGAAGATCACTGAAGCGACGACGACAATTCTTGAAATCTTCAATCCTGCGAGTCCTATCAAACTGCGAATCATGGTCAATTACCACCTTTCTTGTCCGGGAGCGCCAGCTCAAGCTTTCCCTTTGGTACGACGCTGAGCACAACCCGAGCATCATCTCGGAGGTACGTCTGCGCAACGCTTTGAATGTCGCTTGGGCCGAGTGCCTTGTATCTCGCCAAATCCTCGTTGAAATAGTCCGGGTTGCCGGTATTCACGAAGTAACTATTCAGCTGATCCGCTTTGCCGCCCAGGTTTTCGAGCCGATTGAGAAAACTCGCCTCGAAACCGTTTATCGCACGCTGAACTTCGCGCGAAGAAGGCTCTTCCGCCTTTAACTTGTCGATCTCCGTTTGAATTACCGCGAGAATTTCGCTCAACGTATGTCCGGATCTTGCAGTAACGACGATCTGGAAAGAGGAGCTCAATTCGCTTGAGGCTTGAAAAGCAGATACGTCCTGCGCGATTTGCATGTCATAGACGAGACGTTTGTAGAGACGAGAGTTTTTCCCACCCGCCAGTACATTTGCAAGGACATCCAGTTCCGCGTCGCCCGGTGTGAGGACGGGAGGCGATAGCCATGCCATATACAAGCGCGGCAACTGAACGTTATCCTCCAACACCAGCCGTTTCTCTTGCGAAAGGAATGCTGCAGGTCGATCGATGGGAGGGACTATGGCGGCCGGCGATACTTCATTGAACCATTTCTCCGCCTGCACCTTTGCAGCACTCGGGTTGATGTCGCCTGCAATCACGAGGCTCGCATTGTTGGGAACGTAGTATTTCTTGAAAAAATCTATAACGTCATCGTAACTTGCAGCAGTCAGATCTTCCATCGAGCCGATCGTTGGCCAGTGGTATGGATGATATGGAGGGTAGAGCGAAGAGTCGATAACCAACGATGCCATTCCATAGGGGCGATTCTCGTAGGATTGGCGCCGCTCGTTCTTCACGACATCACGCTGGCCGTCGACTTTGGCCGGCGACATTGTTTTCAGAAGATACGCGGCACGATCGGACTCCAGGAACAGCATCAAGTCGAGCGCGCTCCGTGGACCATTTTCAAAGTAATTCGTGCGGTCAGAGCTTGTGCTCGCATTATTGTCGCCGCCTGCCGCCTCGAGCCATTCATCAAATTTCCCCTCGGGCACATTCCCCGAGCCTTCAAACATGATATGTTCGAAGAGGTGGGCGAATCCTGTTCGACCCGGTTTCTCACGCGCCGAGCCGACATGATACCACAGATTGACCGCGACCGTCGGCAGAGAATGATCTTCATGAAAGATGACATTTAAACCATTCGCCAAAGAGAGTCGCTGATATTTGATGCTCACCTGGGCCGCTAGGGGTACTGCGATGAACAACACAAAGGAACTCAACAGTAGTCGTGATCTCATGGATTCTCCTGTAATGGTGAATAGGAAGGTCAGGAAACTCTAGGCTTGTGTACAGGACGGAATGGAACGACTTCCTCTCCCGTCACCGGTTCTTTCGCAAGAAATCCAACCGTTCCTTCAATTTCTCCGCTGGTACCAGCAGTTTGTCTTTCCCGAAGACCGCATCATCCTGACTCGTAAACGTCAATTCATAATCCTGGCTCATGACGATAGCCTCCTCCGGACAAACCTCTTCACAAAAGCCGCAGAAGATACACCGAAGCATATTAATCTCGAACTTAACCGGATATCGTTCCTTC
>DASYTP010000117.1:0-6183 GCA_036002145.1 Bacteroidota bacterium
GATGAATTCGAATGCCGTACGCCCCACGAACTCGTCGACCGAGTAGCCAAATACACGATCGACGGAAGGAGCGGCGTAGAGAATCTTGCCATCGGTTCCGAGGAGGACGGTCGCATCGTAGCTCCGCTCTATGAGCGCCCTGAACCTTTTCTCGTTTTTGCGGAGATGCTGTTCTGCCCGATAGCGCAGCAGGAAGTCCCGTGTCTGGCGGCTGATCGCGTCGAACAGGTCAAGAAGGTCGACATCCGGTGCCCGGGGCTCACGGCTATAAAACACCATGACACCGCTGAACCCGTTCCTGCTCGAGAGGGGCGACGCCAGAGCGCTGCGAAATCCAAGCTTCAACGCCTGGGACATCCGGGGTGCATCCGACATGGAATTAATATCACTGATCAATTTTGGTTTCCCTTCCACCCATACTTTTCCGGGCAGGCCCTGACCCTGCTGAAACGTCATGCGTTTTGCCTGCCGGATAAATTCTGCGGCATCGAAGGTTGAAGCGTGCCAGAAGTCCCCAAAACGCAGACGGCTGGAGTCGGAGGTCGGGACCCACAATTCCCCGAACTGCCATCTCTCGATGACACAAATCGACTGCAGCAGTTTCGGGGCTACCTCATCAAGCGAGGAAGATTCCCCAAGCACGCGCGTTACGACGTACTGGAGCTGCAGCCGCCGCTCCACCTTGAGCCATGCAAGCTCGTCCGTTGAGGAACGGCCTCGCAACTCATCAAACTGGTGACGAAATTCGTCTATCTGTGTGATCCATTGTGAAGACATGTATGTTTTCTTGTTCATTCACCTGAATTGATCAGCCTCCGTGGAATCCTTGAGCGCAACGGTCGATGCCATTCCGTTCGAGATGGCGAGCTGAACTTCATCGAAGTAGCCCGCGCCGACGAAGTGTTGGTGCTTGATGGCATCATACCCGAATAATCTCTCCATCTCGAATTCGTCCTCCTGCAAGCGCGAATATGCGGCCATCCCCTCTTCGCGGTAAGCCCGGGCAAGCTGAAACATGCTTGCATTCAGCGTGTGAAACCCGGCCAACGTCACGAATTGAAACTTGTACCCGAGATCCCCCAAGTCATCCTGAAATCGACGAATTTTCGGAAGATCGAGCCGTTTTCGCCAGTTGAACGACGGGGAGCAATTGTACGCGAGCATTTTTTCCGGAAATTTCGCGTGCAGAGCTTGCGCGAATTCCCGCGCCTCGCCAAGATCGGGACTCGATGTCTCGCACCAAATCAGGTCGCTGAAGGGAGCGTAGCGAAGTGCCCGTGTAATGGCAAACTCCAACCCGCCCCTGACGCAGAAGAAACCCTCCGCCGTACGCTCTCCGGTGAGAAACGGTTCGTCAATCGGATCGATGTCGCTCTGAATCAATTTTGCGCCGTTGGCATCGGTCCGTGCGATAATGACCATTGGTACATCGAGGATGTCGCTGGCAAACCGGGCTGCGACAATCTTTGAAATAAATTCCTGCGGCGCTGCAAGCACTTTTCCTCCCATATGCCCGCACTTCTTCATTGAAGAGAGTTGATCTTCCAGGTGGATGGCGGCGGCGCCAGCCTCGATAAGCGCCTGGGTCAGCTCGAAGGCATTCAGCGAGCCGCCAAATCCTGCCTCGGCGTCGGCGACGATAGGCGCGTACCAGTAGGCGGTCCCCCGACATTCCGTCCGTTCTATGAGATCGGCACGACGCAAGGCATGATTGATCCTGCGAACGACATTGGGAACACTATCGGCGGGATACAGACTCTGGTCGGGGTACATCTGGCCTGCAGTGTTTGCATCGGCAGCTACCTGCCATCCGCTCACATAAATTGCCTGCAAACCGGCCCGCACTTGCTGAATTGCCTGGTTGCCCGTCGAGGCTCCCAGTGCGCGAACATACGGCTCTTCGTGGAGAAGTTTCCAAAACCGATTTGCTCCTTCACGGGCGAGAGTAAACTCAATCCTGAGCGAGCCGCCAAGTCTAACGACATCATCTGCGATGAACGGACGCTCAACACCCCTCCATCGCGGGTCGTTTGCCCACGAGGAGACCAATTCGGAGACTTGACCATTGTTGTTCATATCAGCAGCCTTTCTTGAATTATTCGAAAAATGTATACCCGAGGACAGTCAGAAACTCGAGGAAATTCCTTTCCCCAACGAGCTTGTTGAGCAGGTCCCGGGCAATGTGAAATTGCCCGTGCTTGAACCGTTCGCTACCTATCGTCGCCTCAATTTTACCCAATTCTTCGGCCAGTAGTTTTTTGTAGAGTTCCATCGTTACCTTCCGGCCGTCAAAAAGCCTGACATTCGGGTGGTGGATCCACTGCCAGAGTTGCGCGCGTGAGATCTCCGCGGTGGCGGCATCTTCCATCAAATTGTTGATGGGTACACATCCCACCCCATTGAGCCATGCTTCGAGGTACTGAAGAGAGACATTGATGTTTAACCGCATGCCATCCTCAGTGATTATCCCTTTTGGTGTGATCAGTAAATCCTGTGCATTCACCTGGACATCTTCGCGCTTACGAGTTATTTGATTCGGACCTGGCATGTGAGCATCGAAGACATCCTTCGCTACGGGCACGAGCGCCGGATGAGCAACCCAGGTGCCGTCGTGTCCATCTTTCACTTCCCTCTCCTTGTCGGCCCGTACTTTTGCGAGCGCTTCTTCATTGGCCCGGGGATCACTTTTGATGGGGATCTGTGCGGCCATACCCCCCATCGCATGAGCATTTCGCTTATGACACGTCTGTATAAGCAGTACCGAATACGAACGCAAGAAATGACTCATCATGCTCAGCCGGGCTCGATCGGGCATGACAAATTCGGGGTAATGCCGGAATTTTTTTATGACGCTGAAGATGTAATCCCAGCGGCCGCAGTTCAATCCTACCGTATGATCCCGCAACTGATAGAGTATTTCTTCCATCTCGAACGCCGCGGTGATCGTCTCGATCAACACTGTTGCTTTGACCGTCCCGCGAGGGAGTCCTAATTCGTCTTGTGCCATGAGGAATACGTCGTCCCAGAGAAAGGCTTCGTAATGATTTTCGAGCTTCGGAAGATAAACATATGGCCCGGTTCCCCTCTCCACTAGTTTTCTGGCATTGTGGAAGAAGAAAATTCCAAAATCAAAGATGGAGGCAGAAATAGCCTGACCATCGACGCGGACGTGTTTTTCTTCGAGGTGCAGGCCGCGGGGCCGAACCATGAGTGTCGCGGTTGAATCATGCAGCCGATACTCTTTCCGTTGCGGACCGACGAACGTAATTGTCCGGTCGACGGCATCAGAGAGATTGATCTGTCCTTGAACGATGTTCTGCCACGTCGGCGCCGTTGAATCTTCGAAATCCGCCATGAAGACATTCGCTTCGGAATTCAGACCATTAATGATGGTCTTGCGGTCGGCGGGGCCCGTAATTTCAACCCGGCGATCCAGCAGATCCTTCGGGATGGGGGCTATTTTCCAGTAACCATCCCGGATACTTTTGGTGCCGACGAGGAAATCGGGCATTCTTCCTGCGAAGATCTCCACCTGGCGTTCCCACCGCTTCTGTAGGAGACTCCGGCGGCGATCGCCGAATTCCCTTTCCAGCCGGGCAACAAAGTTCAAGGCGGCCGGCGTGAGGACTTTCATGTATTCGGGAGGGAAGGGTCCGGCGATCTCAATTCGCTCAGGAAGCCGAAAAGGTGCTATTTTCTTGGCTAACGTACTCATGGCGACGCTCCGATCGTGAATCGTACGGTTTCCATACCGCTATCGATATTTTAACTCCATTAAGTACTCCTTCACTCCACCGTCACACTCTTAGCCAGGTTGCGAGGCTGGTCGACATTGCACCCACGCAATACTGCGATATAATATGCCAGCAACTGAAGAGGGATGACGGCAAGGATCGGATGAAGCATATCCAGAGTTCTGGGAATGCGTATCACGTAGTCGCTCAGCTCCCCTATCCCTCTATCGTCTTCGCTGGCGACAACAATGACTCTCCCGTTCCGTGCCTTCACTTCCTCGATATTGCTGATAATCTTTTCGTACGTCTGGTCCTTTGGCGCAATCACGACCACCGGCATGTCCTCATCGATGAGTGCGATTGGCCCGTGTTTCATCTCAGCGGCGGGATAGCCCTCCGCATGGATGTAGGAAATCTCTTTGAGTTTCAGTGCACCCTCGAGGGCGACGGGAAAGTTGCATCCGCGCCCAAGGTAGAGAGCATTCTGGGCATGACAAAGCTCCCGTGCGAATTCCTGGATCACCTCGCACGACTCCAATATGCAATTCACCTTTTCGGGGAGCGATCTCAGTTCACGAATGATCATCTTCCCCTCCTCACGGCTCATACCCCGCTCCCTTGCAACTGCGAGTGTAATAAGGGCGAGCACGGCAAGCTGAGAGGTAAACGCTTTCGTGGATGCAACGCCTATTTCGGGACCGGCATGGATGTAAACCCCTCCGTCGCTCTCCCGGGCGATCGTGCTACCGACTGCATTGCAGATACCCAGCCCAAGGGCGCCCTTCGATCGCGCCTCGCGCAGGGCTGCAAGGGTGTCGGCAGTCTCTCCGCTCTGGCTTATGCAAAAGACAAGGTCGGTTGTGTCAAGAACGGGGCGCCTGTAGCGAAACTCCGATGCATAATCCACCTCGACCGGAAGCTTTGCCCATTGCTCCAGCATGTACTCTCCGACAAGTCCGGCATGCCAGGAGGTACCGCAGCCCGTAAGGACGATTCGGCGCGCCTTCAACACCTGGGGCATCACTTCCCGCAAACCTCCAAGCTTCACATTCCCTTCGGACTCCAGTAACCTGCCGCGGAGGGCGTCATGGATTGTGTTCGGCTGATCGTAGATCTCCTTCAGCATAAAGTGCGGGAATCCCCCCTTCTCGATTTCGCCGGCATCGAAATCGATCTCCTCGATTGCCTTTTCGATCCTCACGTTTTGAAGGTTCCTGGTTTCGACTCCGTTTCGTCTGATGATCGCGACCTCGCCATCAGAAAGATACATGACCTGCCGGGTATGACCGGCAATAGCTGCGGCATCGGAGGCGACAAAGTATTCGTTAGGCGTCACACCGAGAACGAGGGGACTTCCGTTCCGTGCAGCAATCAACACATCCGGTTCATAGGCAGAGACGACTACCAGTCCGTAGGTGCCTTCGATCTGTGGAAGCGTTCGCTGTACGGCCGTCTCGAGATCGTCACTCGACCGCAGCATATCTTCGATGAGGTGGGCGATCACCTCCGTGTCGGTCGCGGAGCTGAACCGATGACCTTTTTGTTCCAGCCTTGATCTCAACGTTGAGTGGTTCTCCACAATTCCGTTATGGATGATCGCAATCGTTCCGGTGCAATCGAAATGAGGATGAGCATTCGCTTCCGACGGTTCGCCATGCGTCGCCCAGCGCGTATGTGCAATCCCCACTGTCGTCTTCGGCAAGGAGCCGTTGATCGAATCGACAAGGGTCCGTACTTTCCCCACTCTCCGGACGGAGTAGATTTTCGAATCTGAAACGACTGCTATCCCGGCGGAATCATATCCGCGATACTCCAGATGGCGGAGCCCGTCGAGAAGGATCGGCACTGCATTGTTTGTTCCGAGATATCCTACGATTCCACACATGTTTTCACCAGATAATTATTGAATTTATCGACATTTGTTCGCCTTCACGAAGATCACGGTCTCCCCGGCGGCCGCGGAAATCCGCCGCTGACTGTCGGTTCCTCGTCTTGTTTCGACAGAAGGAGTATAGCGGCAATGCCGCCGGCAACGGCAGCCACTCCCGCCCCAGCCCACAGCAGGAGGTTACTTCCCGAAGAGAGTCCCTCGGCGATCACGACAAAGTAATAATCAGTTCCTGTCAGTCCATGAGGGTATTCCTTCTTGATATCCCAGGCAATCTTTTTTGCGACCCCCGCAGCGACACCTTGACCCACGTCCCCGGTGGTGGCTTTCGGCGAATAGCTGAATAACGGATCACTCTCCTTCTTCAACAAAACGCTCACAGTACACATGTCACCTGGTGGAGCTATGAGGTCGTAATGGACAATGATCTTGTCTCCTGAAAGCTCAAAACGAACATTCGCCGTGCGTGTCTCTGCCTTCCCTAACGCAATGGAACAGGGCACGCCTTGCAGGAGCAGTGCGATGGCGAGCAAGAAGGAAATCGATTTCGTTTTACCGATG
>DASYTP010000118.1:0-12711 GCA_036002145.1 Bacteroidota bacterium
CTCATCGCATTGAATTTCGACGAGTCACAACGCGACGAAGCTGCCAACATCGCGCGACAGGTCGCCGATAAGAACAGATCCAAAAACACGAGAGTGGTAACCTTCTTTGGAAAAATAGAGATGGAAATGTCGGATCTTGCCGATGATGAAGCACGGATGTTTATGGACGAGTACGGCATCAAGGAATCTGCCCTCAATACGCTTATTCGGGAGGCATACGCGCTTCTCGGACTGCAGTCGTTCTTTACCGTCGGCGAAGATGAGTGCCGCGCCTGGACGATCAGGAAAGGTATGACGGCGCAGGAATCTGCCGGGGCAATACACTCCGATTTTGTGGCCAAATTCATCCGTGCTGAGGTCGTTCACTACGAAAACTTCATCTCACACGGGGGCTCGTTCGCTAAAGTAAAAGAAGCCGGCCTCTGGAATCTCGAGGGGAAAGAGTACGTCGTCCAGGATGGCGACCTCATGGAGATCCGGCACAGCTAATCAAAGAGCGGCAATCGACTTGAGAACCGTCGAGCTTGGGCGCAATTCGTCGACTTGATAATCCTCGACC
Source organism: Bacteroidota bacterium (assembly GCA_036002145.1). GTDB lineage: Bacteria > Bacteroidota > Ignavibacteria > UBA10030 > SZUA-254 > DASYTP01. The sequence goes on from DASYTP010000118.1 coordinate 560, forward strand.
GTTTCTTTACATTAACACCAAAGATAGATCGTTCCTGGCGCCGGAATCTGTTGTGCTAACAGGGGGCTGGAGTCTATACCACTACGGATTGCTTTTTTTGGTTTGCTTTCTCAACACCAGCCTGCGCGAAAACAGCGCCTTCCTGCAAGCACGCGAACCTCTCGCCGAGCCGAGTCTTCTGCGGTGAAACGCCTGCCTGCCGATGTCATGGAGCGCTTAGGCCACCGCTTCCCGGAAAAATTCACAGCCTTATTCGTTCACCAATTTCGAGGGAGAACTCTTTATGAAACAATTGTTTTTTGTTCTCAGTGTGCATGTGATCTGCAGCAGCATTTCAACCGCGCAGGGGCCGATTGCTCTCAAAAACCTTCCATATGTCGCATATGAAATAACTCAGGCCGGAGATCCAAAGACCTGGGCGGGATTGTCTTCTCGAGAGGCAGGAGATGCAGAAGAACAAAAATTCGGCGCGCGGGCGCGACAGTTCTATGGGGAACAGCTCTCAACGACAGGACGGGGTGGCGGTGGAGCTGAGCCGCAAGCAATCACAGAGCGATTCTTCACCGGTGCTACGGTCGGTGACTTGTTTGGTATCTCTGTTGCGACTGCAGGAGATGTGAATGGGGACGGCTACGGCGATGTCATTGTCGGAGCCTACCGCAATGACGCAGCTGGAACAGATGCCGGCAGAGCCTACATCTATTTCGGCGGCCCAATAATCAATAGCTCGGTTGATGTCATCCTCACCGGCGTGGCCGGTGAGTTCTTTGGTATCTCGGTGGCAAGTGCCGGAGACGTTAATGGCGACGGATTCGGCGATGTCATCGTCGGGGGTACAAGTAATGGCGCGGGCGGAACAAATGCGGGCAGAGCGTACGTTTTTTTGGGCGGCACAAATATGGATAACACAGCTGATGTGACATTCACCGGCGCTGCGGCAGGAGACTTCCTCGGTAATTCGGTCGCCTCTGCGGGAGACGTGAACGTCGACGGCTTCGGCGACGTGATCGTCGGGGCGTACGCGGGTGACGTAGGTGGAACAGATGTGGGTAACGCAATCATTTATTTCGGCGGTGCAATTATGAATAACACGGCCGATGTCACACTATCAGGTGCTGCGACAGGTGATCAATTTGGCTACTCTGTTGCGAGTGCCGGAGACGTCAATGGGGACGGCTTCGGGGACGTCATTGTCGGGGCAAGGCGAAATGACGCAGGCGCAGTGGATGCAGGCAGAGCCACCGTCTATTTCGGCGGCACAGGCATGGACAATGTAGCTGACGTGACGCTTACAGGTGCAGCTTTCGAGGACGGCTTTGGTCACGCAGTCGCTGGCGCAGGAGACGTCAATGGGGATGGCTTCAGTGACGTGATTGTCGGGGCGTCCGGCAATGACGCAGTGGGAGAAGATGCCGGGAGAGCCGATATCTATTTCGGCGGCGTAAGTATGGATCCCACGGCCGATCTCACATTAACCGGCGTTGCAGCTGGAGACTTCTTTGGCAACGCTGTCGCCACTGCGGGAGACGTCAATGGTGACGGCTACTCCGATGTGATTGTGGGTGCGGAGACAAATGACGACGGGGGAATTGATGCGGGTAGAGCATATGTCTATTTCGGTGGCGCAACGGTGGATAACATTGCTGATGTGATATTCACGGGTGCCACGCTTGGTGACAATTTTGGAGTATCTGTTGCGAGTGGCGGAGACGTCAACGGCGATGGATACGGCGACGTGCTCGTGGGCGCGATCCTCAATGATGCCGGGGGAAACGCAGCGGGCAGGGCGTACCTTTACCTCAATTCGCTTACAGGCACAGATATTGCGGATGAGCGCTTCACCGCCGAGGCGGTTGGTGACTTCTTCGGAGGCGCTGTCGCCGCCGCGGGAGATGTCAATGGCGATGGCCTCGACGATGTGATTGTTGGGGCATACCTCAATGACGCAGGGGGGACAGATGCTGGCAGAGCATACATCTATTTCAGCGGCACAGCCATGAATAACACGCCTGAAGTCACACTTACTGGCGAAGCGGCAGTTGACGTGTTCGGGGGGGCTGTAGCCGCTGCGGGTGATGTCAACGGCGATGGCTTCAGCGATGTGATTGTCGGTGCGCAGCTGAATGACGCAGCAGGATCAAATGCCGGCAGGGCATATATATATTTCGGCGGCGCAAGTATGAATAACACGGCCGATGTGACACTCACCGGCGAAGTCCCTGGTGACCGTTTTGGCACATCTGTTGCAAGCGCGGGAGACGTCAATGCGGATGGTTACCCTGACGTTATTGTCGGTGCGTACAATGCATTCCTCAATGGATCATCAATACCGGGCAAAGCCTACATCTACTTCGGCGGCGCAAGTATGAATAACACGGCCGATGTAACAATCACCGGCGCTGCGCATCTTGACAACTTTGGCAACTCTGTCGCCGGTGCAGGAGACGTCAATGGCGATGGTTACAGTGACGTCATCGTCGGTGCGCAGTTTAATGACGCGGGAGGAGGAAGTGCGGGCAGAGCGTACATCTACTTCGGCGGTGCGAGTATGGATACCACGCCTGATGTGACACTCACCGGCGCTGCAATAAGTGATGGCTTGGGCTGTTCAGTCGCCAGTGCAGGTGACGTCAATGGTGACGGCTTCAGCGACGTGGTTGTTGGTGCGCAGGGTAATGACGCAGGAGGAACAAATGCGGGCAGCGCCTCCCTCTACTTTGGCGGCGCAAGCATGAATAACACTGCGGATGTGACACTCCTCGGTGCTGCGGCGAGTGACGGCTTCGGGGGGTCTGTCGCCAGTGCCGGGGACGTCAATGATGACGGCTACAACGATGTTATTGTTGGAGCAGCCCTTAATGACGCAGCGGGATCAAATGCCGGCAGGGCCTACATTTATTTTGGAGGAGCAAGCATGGATAACGCTGCGGATGTGACACTCACCGGCGCTGCCGCAGGTGACAACTTCGGCTACTCCGTGGCAAACGCAGGAGACTTCAATGCCGACGGATTCAGCGACGGGATTGTCGGTGCGTACTTCAATGACGCTGCGGGAACAGATGCGGGCACAGCTTATTTATACGTTTCATCCTCGCCGCCGATAGTGCCGCGCGTCGCTGCGGTAACCGATGTCCCGAACGATCAGGGTGGTACAGTGACGGTGCGCTGGATCAGAAGCGGCTACGATGCACGGGGGATCGGGAAAATCACCGAGTACATTGTTCAGCGAAGTCTGCCTCCGGGTATTTCCGGGTTTGCGTGGGAAAACGAAGCAACGCTTCCCGCCACGCAAGACCCGATCTATTCGTATGCCGCCTCAACATTATTTGACTCCGCCTCGAATTCAAGCGGAACATTCTTTTTCCGCGTCATTGCGCGAACATCAAACCCACTGGAATTATGGAAATCAATTCCCATCGCGGGCCACAGCGTGGATAATCTTGCCCCCGTTGCTGCCACAAATGTAACCGTTGCAGAGCAAACGGATTCCACGGTCACCCTCAAGTGGAGCGCCAACACCAGCGACCCGGATTTCTCAGTATACGCCATTTATCGATCGACACCGGCTACTGCCCGGGCGATCAGTGTTCTACAAGACGTGAAGATTGGGACGACGACAGATACGAGCTTTACCGATACTTCGCCTATCTCCGGGGTTATCAATACTTATAGTATTGCCACGGTTGACGTTCACGGAAACGAAACAATAGCATCCCAGGAGGAAGTCTCCGTTGCCTCAAGAGTTCCCTACAGTGTGAGAGACAAGTGGAACATGGTCTCCGTGCCGCTGACTGTAAGCGACTATACCAAGTCCATCCTCTACCCGTCGGCAATCTCCAATGCGTTTGCCTATCAGGACGGATATTTCACGCAAGAAACCCTGGCCAATGGCGTTGGCTACTGGCTGAAATTCAGCGGCGCACAGTCTGTGTCGATGACAGGCTTGGTGCGGAAGGAGGAAACAATCGCCGTGAAGGAGGGCTGGAACTTGATCGGCGCTATGAGCTTGCCTGTTGCTGTCACAACAATAACTTCAAATCCTCCTGGACTTGTCACATCAGACTTTTTCGGTTACAATGGTGGATATATCCCAACGGACGCCATTCATCCGAGCAAAGCGTACTGGGTGAAGGTCTCAGCGGCGGGAACCATCACGCTTTCTTCTTCACGAATGCAACCTGCCATAAATCGAATCAGAATCGTGGCATCATCTGAGCCTCCTCCGCCACCGCCTGAGGGGGAAGCAAACATCGAACATCTGACATCGAACATCCCGGCAGAGTTTGCGCTTGACCAAAACTACCCCAACCCGTTCAATCCCACAACCGTTATCCGTTACTCGTTACCTGTCGAAAGCAACGTGACGTTGACCGTGTACAATGTTCTCGGAGAAGCAGTGGCAACGCTAGTGGATAATGAGATTCAGAACGCAGGTTTTCAGTCAGTGACGTGGGAGGGGAGTACCGCACCTAGCGGAATCTATTTTTATAAACTTCTGGCCTACTCGTTAGATGGGAGGCGATCGGGCGGGTTGACCGAGGTGAAAAAAGCGATAATCGTTCGATAGCCATCGAGAGAGCTTCCTTGTGCGGGTCGTTCGTTTGTTTGCCGATGACTCCGTTCCTCATCCCGACGGCACGATCGATCCGATGCGCGATATCGCATCCTTTGAAACCAAATTCATCCGCGTTGAATTAATAATAATTATCGTCATGACGATACGACCGTGATTACAGTTTTTCCAGCTGCGATATAAAGCAAGAAAAATCTTCAAGTTACAAAAAGAGAAACGCCGTCAGCTTTTGCGCCTGAGAACAACGAGAGAAAGGTCATCGTACACCTTTGCCTCTCCGACAAACCGGTCGACATCCTGCACGAGCAGCTCGCCAATATTCCTGGCATCCGAATTGCTCAACCGGGGAAGGATATCCATGAGTCTCTGCACACCGAAGAATTGCCCTTGCTCATTTTTCGCCTCTGTCAGGCCATCGGAGTATATTAGCAGCACCTCTCCAGTCTCCAGGAGGACCTGGTGCTCGGAATAACTGAATTCCGGAACGATCCCGATCGCGGGATCCCCCTTTTTCGTCTCGAGGATAGCGCCCCCTCTAACGTGGAGCGGAGGGGGATGTCCGGCATTCACAATACGAATCATGCCATCACCGGTGTTCAGCTCGATGCAAACGAGCGATGCAAACGAATTGCGCAGGCTGTCGCGGTAGAAGATCCTGTTAAGCTTCGCGGCGAGCTCGCCCATCGTCGGTACGTCCGGCGCAAGCGCTCTAAGCGTCGCCTGGAGTTTGGCAGTGAACAGTGCGGCCTTCAGCCCCTTGCCGGCTACATCCGCGAGTGAAACCCTGAACCGGGTTGCGTCAAGCGCCTGCAGATCCACAAGATCTCCTCCGACTTCATTCGCGGTACGTGTAAAAAGCCATGCCGACCATCCCGGGATCTCCGGAGTTTGCTCCGGCATCAGCGCGGTCTGAACCGCCCGTCCGGCTTCAAGTTCATCGTGTGCCAGGAGTTTATCTTTGAGCTCGAGCATGAGGATGAATAGGAGAATTGCCACCGCTATCGAGCTGGTTTCGGTACTGACTCGTAAACGATCGCCCGAATATTGGACGGTGTTCGGCATAAGCATAATTACTGCGGCGAGGATGAGCAGCAGCCGGCGCGCCGGCTTCAGCTTGAGGAACAACGCTTTGAGGAGCCACCACGAAGTCACAAGCCAGCGTTTTGGCTGCTTCATCTCTTTGAGCCTTGTCTTCCGGTTGTCGTCGAGGAAAACCTCCTTGAGCTCAGTGTAGTCGCGACGCATAGTTCGTCCGAAGTCGCCCCGACGCAGATCATCGTGTAAAATATTTCTCAAGTGGGGCTGCTGGTCCGGATGTGATCTCTTGCCTGCCATCAATCTCCCAATCGGGGATCGAGATACCCCGTGTTCAGTTTGACGTCAACATAGAAGAGATTCTCCGCCACTTTGAAGTCCTCCGGACGGATGCCGCGGAGTTCCATCGTCTGCCAGCTCGTGGTTGGGTAGATGAACTCGTATCTGTTCGATGACGTTGTGACTTTGACCGGCATGTGAAAATCATTTACATCGGCATTCCATCGATAGCGCGCGGTGATTGTGGAACCCTTTTCGCGGATCTGTATTTCCAGCTGAGGAATCTTCGGAAACCTTAGATACTGGCTGAAAAAGTACGCGTAGTCCCTCCCCGTTTTTCCGTTCACATACTGAATGATGGTGTCTGTCGTGATTGTCCTGTATCGATAATCCTCCTGCAATCCGCGGAGAATTGAGATCCAGAGGTTGTCATCGTCGATAACGTTGCGAAGCGTGTTCAATACAAGCTGACCCTTGTCGTACATATCGCCGGAGCCCTGGCGATGAACGTTGTACACGCCGATGATCGGATCGATGTTTCGGACATTTTGCTTCTTCGCGTTGATGTACTTCAGGGCCTCGTCGCGACCGAAGACACGCTCCACGTACAACGCTTCGGCATACGCGGCGAAACTTTCATGGATCCACATATCGGCGATGTCCTTTGATGTAACACTGTTCCCCCACCACTCGTGGGCGCTCTCGTGGACGATGATGAAATCGAATTTGAGCCCGACTTGGGAAGATGCACGGCCCTTGTATCCCTGTAGGTAACGATTCCCGTACGCTATGGCGGTCTGATGCTCCATGCCGTTGTGCGGACACTCCACAAGTTTGTATCCATCACGGATAAATGGATACTTGCCGAAGCTGCTTTCAAATACGCGCAGCATGGTTTTCACCTGCTCAAAAGTCTTCTTCGCCCGTGGCATGTTTGGAGGGAGTACATAGTAATCCAATGTCAACTCCTCATCTCCACTCATGTAGCTATCTGCGAAGTGCGCATAGTTGCCGATGTTTACCGTGACGTTGTAATTGTTTATCGGATAACTGACAAACCAGTCGTACCGGGTCCAGCCGTCCGGCAGATCGGTAATCTTTCGCAAACGACCATTCGAAATATCCATCAAGTCCCTCGGAACCGTAACACTTATTAACATGCTGTCCGGTTCGTCAGACTGGTGATCTTTGTTGGGCCACCAGAGACTTGCGCCGGTTCCCTGGCATGTCACAACAGTCCATGGCTTCCCCGATGAATCTTCTGCCCATGTAAAACCCCCTTGCCACGGCGGGTTCCTGGCAACGACCGGCGAGCCCGAATAAGAGACCTTCAGGTGATGGCTCGAGCTTTTCACAAGCGGGTGTGGAAGCCTGACGAAAAAGGCATTGGAGTCTCGTTCGAAGGGAAGCGGTGCCGTGTTTTCATCGAGCGTAACTGTGTCGATGCTCATGTTCGCGAAGAGATCGAGTTGCATCCGGTCAAATGTGGAGTCGACCCGGAAAGAGATCGTATTCGATCCGACGATGAAGCGTGCACTGGGATCTATCTTCACGTCGAGGTGATAATACCCGACATCATAGCAACGGCGCTCTGGTGTGAGCGTACCCCTGAGGGTATCGGCGTGGCCGAAAAGAGGGGGCGGACCGATGTTCAACTGCCGTTGTGCCGCCAACACGGAGAAAACTGTGAGGAGAAAGATCGCAAGGACACTGCTCCTCAACGGCGATCCGACCATATCATTTCCCCAGGGCCTCATTGAGAAACCTTATGAGAGGGAGCAACCCTTTGTATACCTGCATAACTTTGTTCACAAACCTCGGGGTGTAACAAACATCTTCCTTCCACTCGACACCGGTGTAAAAGCTCTTATATTTCAACCACTCCCCCATCATATGATCCTTCGGAAATCCGAGCGGGATACGCTGAAGTTTTTCTCCTTGAAATCCTTTGAACTGTTTCACAAACGCATCGTCTGATACGATGGAGAGAAACTCCTTCGGCCGATCGGCGATGGCGTGACGAAGTTTTTTCAACTGCGGGCTGTCGGGCATATAAATTCCGCCCCCCACATAAATGCTTGATGGCTCGATGTGGACATAGTATCCCGCGCTCTCTTCCCAATGACCTCTGTGATGGAACACCGCCGCGACGTGTGTTTTGTATGGTTGCTTGTCTTTGCTGAACCTTGTATCACGATAGATGCGGAACATTGCGTGCAACGGGTCGACGTGGATCTCCGGCGCGATGTTTGCCATCGGCTGTGTGAGTGACGCAATAAAGGATTGCATGGGAAATTTCAGATATTCCTCGTACTCCGATTTGTGCCTGTGGAACCACTCCCGGTTGTTGTTCTTCTTCAGCGCCGTGAGGAATGCAATCCCCTCTCTCGGGAAACCGGCGAACGGCGGGAATGGTTCAATTTCAGGATGTAATGGCTTCCGCATCAGATTATCTTCCTGTATTACTTCCGATATTCTTTCTCAATGGCAAGCCGTACAAATCCTTTGTGCCTCTTCAGTCGTGCGCGCGCTTGCGAGAGCCCAATATTTGCCTTAATCATGACGATGGCGGTTTTCACGTGGCCGCCGGCATTATCCAATACTTCCGACGCTGTGTCGTAGTCTACTCCTGTTGCCATCATGAGAACGCGCCTGGCACGCTCTTCCAATTTGTGGCTATTCATCCTCAGGTCGACCATCATGTTGCCGTATACCTTTCCGAGCCGGATCATTGCCACGGTCGTGATCATATTGAGGATGAGTTTCTGGGCGGTGCCGGATTTCATTCGAGTGGAACCCATGATCACCTCCGGTCCCACTTCGGGGCAAATGGCTACGTCGACAAGTTTCTGAACCTCTTTAAATTGCCGGTCACGAAACCTGGAGCGGGGGTTTGTTGTGACAAAAATGACTTTGGCACCCGATCTTTTTGCTTCTCGCATGGCGCCGATGACATACGGTGTCCGCATGCTGGCGGCTATGCCACACACCACGTCTTTCCTGTGAACCTTCAATTTTCGCATCGCCTGTGCACCGTCTCCCTCCCGATCTTCTGCCCCTTCCTGTGATTCGAAAACAGCTTTTTTTCCTCCGGCAATGATACCCTGAACCAACGCCGGATCCACCCCGAATGTCGGCGGGCACTCGGAAGCATCGAGAATACCCAGCCTCCCGCTCGTGCCTGCCCCCACATAAATCAATCTTGCCCCACCCCTGAAAGCGTCGACAACCAGCTCAACCGCCTTCGCAATGTAGGGTATTTCTTTTCTCACTGCACGGGAGATCGTTTGATCCTCACGGTTAATCACACGAAGGGCGCCGATCGTGCTTAGAGTGTCGATGCGATCGCTGCGCCGATTTCGTTTCTCAGTCGTGAGTTTAGAGAGCTGGTCGAAAAGAGATTTGTCTTTTTTCACGGATACGCGACGACAATTTTCTTGTCTGGCAGAAGATCCGGTTCTATACCTTCAACTGCAATAGGATACGAAAAAACTTCCACACTTGGCAATTTCCGACGTGCCTGGTTGATTTCACCATCCAGGTTTCCCCCCTTAAGCATGAGAATTGAACCGGGGCGTATGCTTTGGATCCGATCATCGTATCGGTGCTGCAGCTTTTGAGGTGAAGTTCGCCTGATGAACGGCTGTCCCCACTTGATGATGTCTACTACCGGCGCAACGGCGCGGGCAATTACATATTCGAAGGAAGACTTAAATTCAGCTCGACGCCCTATCTCTTCCGCTCTGCCGCAGACGACTTCGACATTCTCTAGCGAGAGATGGTGAAGGATGTCCTCGACCGCCTTGATTTTTTTCCCGATGGAATCCAGCAAGGTGATCCTGGCTTCGGGGAGAAGGATCGCAAGGGGAATTCCGGGCAAGCCGCCACCTGTGCCGAGATCAAGGATTCTTGCCGGCATGGAAAGTTTTGCGGCGAACGTGAATGCGATTGATGGAATGATGTGCCGCTCCCAGATTCGGTCGACATCTCGCCGGGAAATGAGATTGACCTTATTGTTCCACTCTGTTAGTCGTGAAACGTATTCCACCAGCTGTTCAAACTGAGCATCGGAAAGAACAAATGAATTCTTGACACAGATGGTTCGAAACCAGATCTGTACTTCCATCCGCAGATTAGTTTATAAATATATGTTTATATTGAAGTTATGATGGCTTAATTCACGTGAAACTATACTCTTTACTTGCGGAGATGGACCATCAGAACCGAGACATCGGCTGCCGTAACTCCACTTATTCTTGAAGCCTGGCCTATCGACGATGGTTTGATTCTGCTGAGCTTTTCCTTTCCCTCGGTGGAAAGTGATCTGACGCTGAGGAAATCAAAATCATGGGGTATGGCGAATGATTCGTGTCTATCAAACCTGATTATCTCGTCAAGTTGCCGGTTAATGTAACCATCATACTTTAGCTGGATTTCAATTTGCTCTACAATCTCCGTTCGCACCCTGGAACTTGTCACGGAAGAAATATTACTCACGAATCTCTCTCCTTTCACCCAGTCAAGTTGAAGTATCTCTTCCAGTTTCACTTCCGGACGCTTTACAAGGTGTTCTAATTTCTCGGGCTCGATCAACGTGGGGGTCCCTTTGGACTCAAGATAGGAATTCAGCGTTTCTCCCAAAGCGATCGTTTTCCGCAAGAAATCCACACCCTCTTTTATCAGTTCTTCCTTCAAACAGAGCCTGGCGTATGATTCATCATCAATAAGGCCGATTGAGCGCCCCATGGGCATGAGGCGACGATCAGCGTTGTCCTGCCTTAGAATGAGCCTGTATTCAGCCCTTGATGTAAACATACGGTATGGTTCGTCGGTATTCTTGCTGACAAGATCATCGATAAGCACTCCTATATACGCTTCAGACCGCTTCAGGATTATCGGATCGTGGCTTTTGACAATCCTCGCAGCATTGATTCCAGCCATTAATCCCTGTGCTGCGGCCTCCTCATATCCTGAGGTTCCGTTAATCTGACCTGCGAAGAATAGGCCGTCAACGAGCTTGGTTTCCAGTGTAAGCTTCAGCTGGTGTGGCGGGAAGAAATCGTACTCTACCGCGTATCCGGGCCTTAGCATTACGACGTGCTCGAGCCCCCGGATGGTCGCAAGTCCCTCATATTGAATCTCAGCAGGAAGGCTGGTAGAGAACCCATTAACATAGACAACGTTCGTGTTATAGCCCTCCGGCTCAAGGAAAATTTGATGCCTCTCCCGCTCTGGGAATCTGACGATTTTGTCTTCAATCGAAGGACAGTATCTCGGTCCCATCCCCTTAATACGCCCAGCGAACATCGGTGAATCCGCGAACCCTGTTTCGAGGATTCGATGGGTCTCCCGGCTCGTGTAGGTGAGGTACATCGGGATCAATTTGTTGCAAATTGCCTCATTTCTGAAGGAAAATGGCTGCGGAACGAGATCGCTCGGCTGTTCTTCGGCCTTCGAAAAGTCGATGCTTCTGACGTCGATTCTCGGAGGTGTTCCAGTTTTCAATCTGCCGACCTGGAACCCCAGATCTTTCAGGCTTTCCGTTATTCCAAGGGCCGGCTTCTCCCCGTATCTCCCTCCTTCCTTGTTATCCAAACCAGTGTGGAGAAGACCTCTTAGAAATGTACCGGCGCACAGGACGAGAACTTTGCAGTTGATGATGCCACTTCTGCTTGTGAGGATTCCGTTGGTGTACTTCTTTTCCATCCCACGATGCTCTTTCGTCTCAATGCGCAATACTGAATCTTCAAGGATGTCAAGGTTATACTGCCTGGATACGACGCTTAGTGCAGCATCTGCATACCAATCCCGATCGTTTTGACACCTCGGCGACCACACCGCAGGGCCTTTGGATTTATTCAGCATCCGGAATTGAATTCCCGTCAGATCCGCTAGCTTCCCCATCTCCCCACCTAGAGCATCTATTTCTCTGACGAGTTGTCCCTTTGCAATGCCTCCAATAGCCGGATTACAAGACATCCGTCCAATACTATCCCTGGACATTGTAACCAGCAATGTTGTACAACCCATCCTCGCACTGGCGAGGCAAGCTTCAATTCCAGCATGACCACCCCCTACCACAATTACGTCATATTGTTTCACGTGAAAACGCTACTTTCCAATGCAGAAATGCGAGAATATATTGTTTAATATGTCTTCCGATGAGATCTTCCCAACTATCTCGCCCAGAGAGTTGCAGGCTGAACGGAGGTCTGGCGCGATGAATTCCCCGGATTTGTTTGACTTCAAAGTCTCCATTGCACGG
>DASYTP010000119.1:0-3652 GCA_036002145.1 Bacteroidota bacterium
TCGGCGTGAACGTCCAGTCCAGCCTGATGACAGCGCTGACCTCGTCCTGATCGATCTTTCCGAAGATGTATCGCGTGCCGAATGTTTGCGCAGCTGATACGTCGTCGTAATTATTCACCCACTGGGCAATGGTAATGTCACGATTGAAGTCGGGGGAAAATCTGAGATTAATACCTGAGGTAGGCTTCCAGGAGACTCCGGGGCTCCACGTTACACGCCACCCACCCGATTCGCTTCTGCCGCTGGAAAATTCCAAATCCAGGACGATGGGTTGTCGCGAATCGGTCGAGCCAAAAATATCCATCGCATAAGCATTCGTCGATTGCATCAACGGACCGCCGCGTGTTTTGTACGGATCGAGGACTACCGGATTGAAAAATAAATTGCCGCCGATGTCCCAGTAATTCATGAGCTGGGCGTTATAGAAGAGAAAATAGCCTTCGCCGGTCTTATTCCCGTCAAAGTCGAAGCCTCGAAATGCGGCCAGGTTGAAGTTCTTTCTCCTGAAGAGCCCGTCCGGCTCGAACCAGCGATATCCAAGAACAAGATGTGCGTTAAGGACGTCAGTTCGGAACAGAAAACCAAGATCATTTGAGTCAAATTCCGGCGTTATGAAACCGAATGCAGCGTTGAGATACGTATTACCTTTCTGTTTGTTCAACGCAATCCTGCCGCCATAGCCGGAGAGCGAAGTTGCATCGGGTTTGATGCCAAGGTGGCCCGCATCAGGGCGCTGAAAATTATGAAGGGGGTTTTGCTGAACTGAAAGCATGCGATCCGCCGAGCCCTCGATCCGCGTCGTTGACAGCCACCCTGTCGTGACCCAGACCTGTGCTGAGTCGAGATTTGTCCATCCATCGACGCCAACCGCGAATGACCGCCGATTGAACTGATCGACGAGGTATTCTTCTCCGAGGTCACGCATGACGGCTGTACCGATGAGTCCGATCGCCTGTCGTCCCGAATTGAATTCAAGCTGGCTTCTTGCGACGCCATAAAAGGTGTACGGCTGAACTACGTCTTCAAAACGAATTCCGGCACTGTCAGTGGCGGCATGCTCGCGCGAGGTCATTGCTTGAAGTGTGGCAATTGACCATCCGTCGGCGAGCTTGCCGGTGAGTTTTCCTGCACCGATAATGTGCGTTCGACCGGGCACGTCGTAAAAAACGTCGCCCTGTCCATCGTCATCCGATCGTTGTGGAGATCCCTGCGGCGGTCTTCCTATTCTACGACTATAAAAGTAATTCGGATTGCCGAAGTTGAATCCCCAGTTGCTATTAGCCCCTCCGGAACCGAAGTCAAAAAAATTTGACCCCTCGACAAAGAATGGACGCTTCTCATCGAAAAAAGTCTCGTACTGGGAAAGATTAACAATGGCGGGATCAACCTCGACCTGCCCGAAGTCGGGATTGATCGTACCGTTCAGAGTAAGGTTGCTTCCTAAACCGAACTTCACGTCTGCTCCGACGTTTCTGGTGAATGACGACCCGGTGTGAAAAGGGTCCCGTTCGTCGTGTTGAAGGAACTCACCTCCGGTTACGACATAGGGAAGGATTTCGAGCTTTCGAGGGGGGTTGATGTCGCGAAGTCCGGTGAGATCGGCAAAGCGCGAGACCCAGCCGCTCTCTTTTTTCGGCACAAGGACAAAATCGTCGCGTTCTTTGTTGCGCTCGATCTGGCGAACAAAGTTGATTCCCCAGGTATACTGATCTTGTTTTGGAAAACGCAATTGCGAATAGGGAATTCGCATTTCAGCCACCCAGCCTTTGTCGTCGATCTTCGTTGCAACATCCCAGACGCCGTCCCACGAATTATCGTCCCAGTCGTCGTTGTAGAGGGTTCCGTCCGACATTGTACCGCTTGCATAGACCCCAAAAAAGAATCCCGATCGCCGGTCGTGGTATGCGTCAATGCCGACATAGAACCAGTCGGCGCTCAGGTCGGCGTCACGCCTGCCGATTTGCCGGACGATGGAATCCGGCTGCGTGTCGTGCATGCGGGCGGCGATGTAGAGAGCCGCGTCATCGTAGGCGACCCACACGTCTGTATTCTGAGTGGGGGCGGCACCTTCGTTCGGATCCCTTTGAGTAAATTGCGTGATCGCCGTTCGTTGCCATTCAAGCTCTGAGAGAATCCCGTCGATGGCAATCGGGTTCGATGACCGTATCGCCTCAATCGTCGGTCGCTTGAGGGTCGTGTCGATGTCGCCGGCATCCGCTGCAGCCCAGCTCATCAACAAAAGAGAAAGGATTGGCAGTTGTTTCATGATGCGCTCGATAGTACCGAAAGCTGTTGGGATTGAGGGAATTGCGGAGATGCGGCGGCGCGGTCTAATTTCTTCTGATCTTCACAGTGCCAAGACCCGCATCAATGTGCAAATTGATTTTGCTGGAGCTGGAATAGTAATTGGAACTGATGTAGTTATCTTCCGACTGCTCGCTGAATTCGCTGTCGATGTCGAAATGAGAGATGATATTCTTTTCGTAAATTATTCTCGCTCCGATATTTTGCGGAATCAGGACAGTGATCGAGCCAAGTCCGACTTCGATGTCGGCATCCATTTCCTTCTCGATGCTGCCGCCGAAATCCAGACGATACGATCCTACGCCCCCTTCGAACTTCATATGCCTGAAGTTCGCGTTGCACAGGTTCTTTCCTTCGAACTTGCTCAGCCCGGCTTCAATGGTGAGTTCTTCGATTTCGCTTTTATTTGGAGTGTCGAATCTCAGCGTTACGGAGCTTGCCCCGGCCGAGAGGTTGAGGTCTTTGACCGACAAACCGGTGAAATCAAAGTCTCCTTTTCCCAATCCCAGTTCCACATCGAAGGAGATCGGTATTTCGTCCGTGAAATAGGTCTCCCACGTTCCTGAGTCGAAGCCGGAAATGTGCAGGGACTTTTTTTTGTTATGGCGTTCTTCCGATGAGTTGACGTTGAGATATCCGACCCCGTCCCGGATCGCGTAGTCGATGCATTTCGCCAGATCTTCCTTGCCTTCCGTGGAAATTTCGGATCTGAAGAGTACCGCCGATTTGCCGTGAGCAATGGAGAGCTTGGCAAACCCGACTTCAAGATTCGCCTTGAGCTCGCGTTCGTTCGATAAGTTGATCTCCTTGTGATAACTGAGGGTAAATGCATACATGAACCCCAGGGTCAGTAGAGCTGCTACGGCAGTGACGATAAGATATGGTAAGCGGGGTTTCGCCATAAGGACTCTATAGTAGATTACGGCGATTGCCGCCGGATGTTTCAGTAATGGTGGATTGCGTCCCGGAGATACTTGTTGAGCAGCTCGCGCGCGCGAAAAATGTGCGCTTTCACCGTACCGATCGGTAACTTCAGGATTTTGGCGATTTCGGAATAATCCCGTTCTTCTGAGTGGCGGAGGATGATGACACGCCTGTATTTCTCCGGAAGTTTATTGATTGCCTCCTCGATGAGTGAAGCCCTCTGGTGTTGAATAATGTACTTATCCGGTGCGTACGTGGTGTCTGGAAGCTCGAAGGAATAGTCGCTCTCCGCCATCGCAATGGGCTTATCAATGGAGAACGTGTCGAGCTTCTTCTTGCGGATGTAGTCGATGCTGCTGTTGGTTGCAATCTTGTAGAGCCACGTCGAGAACGCATACTCCTCGTTGAAATTCTTCAATGAAGC
>DASYTP010000120.1:0-7412 GCA_036002145.1 Bacteroidota bacterium
AAGCTATCTGCCGGTCATGAAGTTCAGTATTGAGCAGAGCGACGGCGTTACCGCAGTTTCAAGGTTTCTCAAGGAAAAAACGATTACCAACTACGGCATTAACAAGGATATTCGCGTCATCCCGAACTTCATAGATCCGGAGAAGTACCGCAGGATCGATGCCTCTTCGATCTGCAATAAATTGGTAGATCGGGGAGAAAAAGTTCTTATACACGTTTCCAATTTCCGTCCGGTGAAACGGGTTCAAGACGTTATAAAGATTTTTCATCTGGTCCGTCAAAAGATCCCCGCAAAGCTCTTTCTTGTGGGAGACGGCCCGGACCGTTCCAACTGTGAAAAACTCGCGCGCGAACTCGATCTTACGAGCCACATAAGATTCCTGGGCAAGCAAGGTGAGCTTATCCCCCTTCTCTCGGCATCAGACCTGTTTCTCATGCCAAGCCAGTCCGAAAGTTTCGGCTTGTCCGCGCTTGAAGCGATGGCATGCGAGATCCCGGTGATCTCGACGAGCGTGGGCGGCTTACCCGAGCTGATCGTTCATGGTGAGACGGGCTATATTGCCGAGATCGGTGACATTGATCGAATGGCAAAGTATGCCATCGACCTCCTCACCAATGAGGCACGGTACAAAATGTTCGCGGCGGCCAGCCGAAAGCGAGCGGTGGAAGTGTTCTCCGCCGACAAGGTCATCGACCAGTACGAAAAATACTACGAACAAGTCCTTTCAGAAAGATCCGTTACAGCAAATTAATCTCATCTATGGAACCCCTCAGTCTTTTTTCTTCAATTCTGAAACCGTTTCTTATCCAGGGAGGATTCTCCGTGTTATGCGGGGCAATCATCGGTATCGAACGGGAACGCAAAGGGAAGCCTGCCGGCTTCAGAACGAACACTCTGATCTGCTTTGGCTCGGCCCTCTACATGCTTGTCGGGGAGCTGATGGCCCAGAAGTTTAGCGTCTCCGTCCCCGACCCGACGCGCATTGCTGCGCAAGTCGTCACGGGTATCGGATTTCTTGGAGCCGGCACCATCATCCAATCCCGCGGAACGATTACGGGACTTACCTCTGCCGCCACCATCTGGGTCGTCGCCGCGATCGGATTAGTGATCGGCGCGGGATACCCGCTCCTCGGACTCTTGTGTACCGTACTTACACTCGGAACGCTTGTGCTCCTGGCGAAAATAGAACCGAAACTATTGGGTAAGTGTCATTTTGTAACTTGCGATGTCTTATTCAACGACGATGGAGGACAGTCCCGGGCTGAAATTGCATCCATTCTCACCGAACACGACGTCGATCTCTCGAAGACGGACATCCAGAAGGTTGACAAGGATCGCGCCCGGTTGAAAATCAGTTTTTGCGACAAGCATCCCTCGCATTCCCGATTCCTCGCAGAGCTGTGGCACGCCCCGGGAGTGCTCGAGGTGACGACGGAAAAGTAGGAACAGAAGGCGATTCCCGTGAAATCGGTCTTCATCAACATACTTCTGCTCCTCTTCCTCTGCGACTCCCTCGATTCGCAGCAGGTCGGAAAGAAAAATCCGGTCATCGAGGAGATCGTCGGACAAATCTCCGCGGATAATCTCCGGCATCATGTGCAGGCGCTGGTCGGTTTCAAAACCCGACACACGTTGTCGGACACGACCAGCAGCACGTCGGGTATCGGCGCCGCAAGGAGATGGATCAAATCAGAATTCGACCGATCTGCGGCCTCAAGCGAGGGCCGGATGAGCGTGGAGTTCCAGGAGTTCACCGCCCCCCCGTCTCAAAGAATTCCCCGTCCGGCAAAAATCGTCAACGTCATCGCAACCATCGCCCCGTCAAGAACCACGACTAATCTTGGCGCGGAAGGCGCTCACGCAAACCGCGTCTTTATCCTGAGCGGGCATTACGATTCGCGCGCGAGCAATGCCCTCGACTCGACGGGCAATGCTCCAGGCGCCAACGACGATGGGAGCGGGACCGCGATCGTCCTCGAGCTGGCACGCGCGTTCAGCAAATATGAATTCGAGTCAGCGATCAAATTTGTCGCCTTCGCCGGTGAAGAACAAGGGCTGATCGGGTCGACCCATCTCGCAGAAGTCGCGAAAGAGCAGGGATGGAATATTCAAGCGGTGCTCAACAACGATATCGTCGGAAATGCCCTGGGAGGCAACGGAGAAACTGAGAGCGGCTATGTCAGACTATTCTCCGAAGCATACAGCGCTGCGGATACCGGAGCAATTTTCCGACAACGGAACTCCTTGGGATTGGAGAATGACGGTGCTTCGCGCCTGCTGGCACGATACGTGGAGGAGGTGGCCGAGATGTACGTTCCAAACTTTGCAGTCAGGTTAATTTACCGGCGTGATCGGTTCCTGCGCGGAGGCGACCATATTCCGTTCGACGATCGCGGATTTGCCGCTGTAAGATTCACGGTTGCGAAAGAGAATTTCGACCAGCAACACCAGGACGTTCGATCGGAAAATGGAAAATCCTATGGCGATCTTCCGGAGTACATGGACTTCAGTTATTGTGCGAATATTGCCCGCGCCAATGCCGCGGCGCTTGCTTCTCTCGCTCTCGCCCCCGAGGCGCCTTCCAACGTGCGGATTCTCACGAAGGGTCTCCAGTACGACACGGAGGTACGGTGGCGGATAAATCCGGAACACGATCTCTCGGGATACATCGTCAAGTACCGTGAAACGACTTCGCCGTCATGGCAACATTCCATCTTCACCTCCGATACAACTGCGACGTTGAAGGTATCCAAGGACGATTATTTGTTTGCAGTCCAGGCGGTGGATAAGGATGGAAACCCAAGCCTGCCGTCCATCCCCATTCCGGGCCGCTGAGCCCGGAGAACTGTCAGCATGCAGACAAAACGGGCCCATAGGCAAGTGCGGACGAACGGACGAATGATCGCCATGAGATTATTCGCGACGCTGCTTATTCTCAGATGCCTTGGCGCACCTGAGTGGAGCCTATCATTCGAGCCGCAGAATTCCTTTCACAGCGTGACAACTCAGGGAGTCTTTCAGGCAGCTTCGGGCTGGTTCAAAGGGAAAGGTTTCGATGAGAAAACCTACCCCCTGGTTTTCGTCACTCATCGATTTTCCTGCAATGATGTCCTGCTTTCGTTCGAGACGTGCTGTGCCGGAGGAGCACGGCCGACGCTCGCCTCCCTTCTCATCTACACACAGACAACTTCATCCCGATTCTGACGCCCTCGTTGGGTCGCAAAACAATCTCTCACATCACCATGTCACACTCAAAATGGAGAAGATTATGGCTTTGCACGACGAAAACGAGGAAAAAGTCCAATCGGGGAAGCAGTTGCTGCTCCGCCTCACGGCGGTCATCGTGGGGTTCATTGCATTACTGATCATATTGAAGTTCCTCATCGAATAGTAAACATTCCTTGAGAAATTCACGGATACCCTCAGGAGATCCCCTCAACGGCATTTTGCGTTCCGGTGAGGGGATTCTTCTATCGATACCACGGTGTCTCATGTTTTGAATAAAAGATATTTTTTTGTATACTTTCCGATTATTAACATCATCGGCGACGATAGCCACAATCCCATAAGGAGATAACCCATGAAGAACTCCGGACAAGGTCGTACATTATTTTCACCAATAGGCCAGCTGCTGGCGGTCGCTGCATCGATCGCAGGTATTGTACTTGCAATCTCCTTTTCAGGCTGCGGGAACCGGGCCGATGAAAACGAGATTCTTATCGGCGAATTCTCATCGTTGACCGGCACGGCGGCGACATTCGGCACATCGACGCACAAGGGAATGGAGCTCGTGGTGGAGGAAACCAACGCGGCCGGCGGGGTCCTGGGAAAGAAGATAAAACTCCTCACGGAGGACACGCAATCCAAACCCGAGGAAGCTGCCACGGTAGTCACAAAGTTGATCACCCGCGACAAGGTCAAGGCGATTGTCGGCGAAGTTGCTTCGAGCCGCAGTCTCGCAGCCGCACCGATCTGCCAATCGAACGGGGTGCCGATGGTCACACCCTCCTCGACGAATCCGAAGGTAACGCAGGTTGGGGATTATATCTTTCGCGTCTGCTTTCTTGACGATTTCCAGGGAGCGGTAATCGCGAAATTCGTTGCGAACACCCTCAAGATGAAGCGTGTCGCGATACTAAAAGACATCAAGAACGAATACAGCGTCGGGCTTGCGGAATATTTCACGGGAAACTTTACGAAGCTCGGTGGTGAAGTCATCGCAGTCCAGGCGTACAGTGAAGGGGACAACGATTTCAAAGCGCAGCTGACCGCCCTGAAGGCGGCGAACCCCGAGCTGGTATTTGTGCCCGGATATTACACCGAAGCAGCATTGATCGTCAAGCAAGCACGCGATCTCAACATGGCGACCCCTTTCATGGGGGGCGATGGATGGGACTCGGCCAAGTTACTCGAAATCGGCGGCACTGCGATGGAGGGAACATTTTACTGTAACCATTACACCACCGAAGATCCCCGCGAAGTCGTCCAGAACTTCGTGTCGAAGTTCCGTGCAAAGTACAATGAAACGCCTGATGCGATCGCATGCCTTGCCTACGACGCCGGCAGGATTCTCATCGAAGCGATGCGCCGCGCCGGGACGACGGATGGCCCCCGGTTGCGCGATGCCATGGCCGCCTCCAAGGACTTCAACGGCGTCACCGGGATCATCACGATTAACAGCGGGCGCAATGCAACGAAATCTGCCGTGATCATTGAAATCAAGAATGGTAAACTGACCCTGAAGGAGACCATCCGGCCTGAAGAAGTTGCGATGTAGGGAACATTCCCTCCGTCTTGCATGAGTGAGCTGCTTCAGCAAATCATCAACGGTATTTCACTCGGCAGCATCTATGCGTTGATCGCGCTGGGGTACACCATGGTATATGGCGTGCTCCGCTTCATCAACTTTGCCCACGGCGACGTGTTCATGATCGGCGCCTTCGTGGGGTATTATGCCGCCCCCTACGTGACTCCCCTGGTCGGCGGGAATCTGTTCGCCGTCGGTCTTATCATCATGCTCCTTGCGATGGTTGTGTGTTCACTCTTCGGAGTCACCATTGAAAAACTCGCGTATAAACCCCTCCGGGGCAGACCGAAGATCACCATCCTCATCACGGCGATCGGCGTGTCCTTGTTCCTCGAGTTCGGCGGCCAATTGGTGTTCGGCCCGGATCCAAAATTGTTCCCGGTGCTCATCCCCTCAGCGACACTGATCGATACTCCAAATCTCATACTCAAAAGTACTCCGGTCGTCGTTATTGCTACCGCAATCCTCCTGATGGTTCTCTTGAGGTTCATCGTGATGAAGACGAAGATCGGTACAGCAATGCGTGCACTCTCCTTCAACCCCCAGGCGGCGAGCCTGATGGGAATAAACATCAACACGGTAATCTCGTTTACATTCACGGTCGGGTCCAGCCTGGCTGCAGCAGGAGGCGTTCTCTATGGATCCCTCTACCCCAGCATCAATCCATTGATGGGCATTTTCCCGGGATTGAAGGCATTCATTGCGGCCGTGCTCGGGGGTATAGGAAATATTCCCGGGGCAGCATTAGGAGGAATGATCATCGGATTGCTTGAAACATTCGTCACCGGGTACCTCTCTCCGACATTCCGCGACGCAATTTCGTTTGGCATTCTTATCCTCATACTTCTCTTCCGGCCCTCGGGAATTCTCGGCCGCCACGAAGCAGAAAAGGTCTGATGAAATCCGGGACAAAACGCATATTGTTGGTCGCCGCCATCGCCTTGAGCTTTGCCTTCTCCAGGTTCCAGGATCAGATCAATCCCTACTTCCTGGCAATCATCATTTATGTCGGCATCAACACTGTTCTGGCGTCAAGTCTCAATCTCATCAGCGGATTTACCGGGCAGTTTTCGCTTGGGCACGCGGGGTTCATGTCGCTCGGCGCCTATACCGCTTCAATGATCACACTTTCCCTTCACGCTTCGCCCGGAGATGCGTCCAGCTTCGTGACGTTCCCTCTTGGCTTGCTTGCAGGAGGCGTGGTGGCGTCCATCGCCGGACTGCTGGTCGGGATTCCGACCCTTCGGCTGAAAGGGGATTACCTCGCCATTACGACGCTTGGCCTCGGAGAGATCATCCGCGTTATTATTCAAAACCTTGAGTTCGTCGGCGGGGCCCGCGGCCTGGTTGGCATTCCGAAATTCTCAAGCCTCTTTTGGGTGTTCAGCGTTGTCGCCGTTGTGATTTTCATGATCTCCAATCTGATCAACTCGACTTACGGCAAGGGGTTCCTTGCCGTGCGTGACGACGAAGTTGCCGCCCAGGCCATGGGCATTAACACGACGAAGTTCAAGGTCATAGCGTTCATTACCGGGGCATTTTTTGCAGGTGTTGCCGGCGGATTGTATGCGCATTTTATTTCCTACATCACCCCGTCCCAATTCGGATTCATTAAGTCCATCGAGATTGTCGTCATGGTGATTGTCGGCGGAATGGGCAATACGGTGGGGGTTATCCTTGCGGCGGTTCTTCTTACGATTCTCCCCGAGGCGCTCCGCGGGGTCGCAGAATATCGCATGGTGCTGTACTCGCTCATGCTCGTGATCATCATGATCTCGCGTCCACAGGGATTGTTCGGAACCGGATTCAAGAAATTCCTCCGGAAGTCCCGCAAACAACCTGCAACGACATAGGCCGGACCCGATGCATCTTCTCGAATTACAGGAATGCACGATGAAATTTGGCGGTCTCACAGCCGTCTCTGCATTGAACGTCGGCATCGGACCGACGGACCTGATGGGAATGATCGGACCCAACGGCGCCGGGAAGACGACCGCTTTCAACATGATCACTGGCGTTTACTGTCCTACCGTCGGACGGATTCTCTTCGACGGGCAGGACCTGACCGGCAGGAAGCCGTACGACATTGTTGCCACCGGAATTGCGAGAACTTTCCAGAATATCCGCCTCTTCGCAAACCTGACGGTGTACGAGAATGTTCAGGTCTCCATGAACAAGAGCCTGAAACACGGCTTTTCACATTCGATACTTCAACTCCGGAATTTCCGCGAAGAAGAGCAGGCGATCCGCCATTCGATCATCGAAATCCTGGAGATCTTCAATCTGGATACGGTGAAAGACGAGCTCGCGACCTCGCTTCCGTATGGAGACCAGCGACGGGTGGAAATCGTGCGCGCCCTCGCGACGAAACCGAAGCTCCTCCTCCTTGACGAGCCGGCGGCGGGCATGAACCCGACGGAAAAGGTTGAACTGATGAAACTCATCAAAGCAGTGAAAGAACGGTTCAATATTGCCATCCTTCTCATTGAACACGACATGAAAGTGGTGATGGGGATATGCCAGCGCATTTTCGTGCTGGATTACGGCGTGAAAATCGCAGAAGGAACGCCGGAAGAAATACAATCGAACCCGAAAGTCATCGAAG
>DASYTP010000121.1:0-5366 GCA_036002145.1 Bacteroidota bacterium
ATTCGATGAAGGCGTAAAGCAGATAGCCCGCAACTATCTGAAGTCGGTATTCCGGAATCCATTGAACGCATTCAAAAAGCTGCATTACCAGTCGGTGATGATCATCCAGCCCGTGGATTTCCTGGAGAACGGCTACCAGAACATGTGCGATGGCTGCCCCGATATGACGCTTTGGAAAGGCGAGCTCGTGTGGTCTTGTCGTCTCGAAGAGTTAAAGAATTTTGGATGTTGGGTGCGGACGGTCCCGAAAGACGGCGCCACTTCCGCTGCCTGCGTCGAGATCAATCAGAACATCCGTGAAAGGAGCACAGATCGATTATGATTGTCACCAAACGATGCGCCGGTTGTGGAAGCCAGGTTCCTGTTCAGTTCCTCGAGGGAGTGAGTCTTCAGAATATGAAGGCAACGGGAGGGGATTCGGTAAGTGTGAATATTTGTCCCGCCTGCAGGGCAGAGCATTCGGCGCGGCTTGCCAGGGCCCAGCAACTATACGCGGGTAAGCTCGAAAGAAATTTCGGAAGCATGAACGGGCGATTCAGTCGTCTGTCCAGGTAGCGTTCATCCATGAGGAGGGAAGGAATGAGAAAAAGGCATTGGTACCATCCGCTGTTGCTGGTTGCGCTGATGTATGCCTGGATCGGGTGCCGGGACACCGAGAAGCTGACTGCTCCGCCTGATTATGGCGAGATCGGGACCATCGTCTACTCCAGCCATATTCAACCGATTCTCGAGCGCAGCTGCGCATTGTCGGGCTGCCACGATGCAGTCTCGAAAGCCGCAGGCCTTTCGCTTGCGTCGTGGAATCAGCTCATCAAAGGTTCAACGCATGGCGAAGTCGTCGTTCCTTTCACACCCGCACGAAGCTTGCTCACGCTGCTCTTTGCCGGCACTCCGTTGAGAAAACAACACCCGGCAATCTCGCTCGAAGCGTTCACAATGTACGAGGTTCGTTTTCTCGAACGATGGATCGCAGAAGGGGCGAGGAATGATTCGGGGATTGTGCCGTACCGAGGCGCCGGACGAAAACTCTATGTTCCCAATCAAGGGGACGACAATGTGGCGATCATCGACATTGATAGCCTCGTGGTGACGCGGTACATCGGCGTCGGCCGCTCGCCGGTCATCGAGGGTCCGCACTTCGTCGTTGCGAACGACCGGTTCTGGTATGTGTCGCTCGTCGGAGCGGGTCAGGTCTGGAAATTTGACGCGCTTGCCGACACACTCGTGGGCTATGCGAAAATCCAGGGGATGCCTGCCCTCCTGGAGCTTACGCCAGACGGCAGCAAACTGTATGTTTCGCAGTTCACAACTTCGATGACAAATAAAGTCATTGTTGTGAACACCAGTACGATGACGGTCGTAAATTCCATCACGGTATGGACGATGCCGCACGGCATGAGAATGAATCATACGGGAACGAAGTTATATGTCGCGAACATGATGTCCGACAATATTTCAGTCATCGGTCTCCAGGACGATGAAGTGATCACGACCATCCCTCTTGCCTCCGATGCAATGCCCTTCGGTCCGGCTAAATATATGCCGATGGAGATATGCATTTCTCCCGACGACAGCATCCTTATGGTCACCTGTTCGGAAACTCAGGAGGTACGGATGTTCGATGCGGTACGCTATACGCTGATCGATTCATTTATCGTGGGAGACCAACCCTGGCATCTGCAATTTACTCCGGACGGTCAGTTCTGTTATGTTGCCAACCGAAGAGGAAATTCTGCATCCATGATTCATGCCCCGATGCGGCATGTCATGGAAACGATTGCGGGCGTTTCGCTTTTTGATTATCCGCACGGCTGCGATGTGTCCGTCGATGGGAAATATGTTTTTGTCTCGAACGAAAATGTCGGTCACCGGTTTACACCCCGCTACAATACCGATTATGTCGGGAATGTCTGTGTCATTGACGGGGCGACAAACCAGATTGTCAAGGTCCTGGAAGTCGGCAAAATGCCCACCGGCCTTTCGGTGGCACGATGAGAATGCCGGGCCTCATGAAAACATGTCGAGGGGTTCTTCTACTCACGTTTCTCCTGCTGTGGGGATGCAAACAGGATGAGCCCCCATCCTCTCCACAAGAGGGTGAAGGAAACCTGACGTTACAAGACTTCACATCTGCACAGACATGTTCTGCGTGTCACCCTCAGCAATTCAAGGAATGGAACGGATCGATGCACCGTTACTCGACGAGCGATCCGATCTGGATGCTTGCGAATAATTCACTCCAGGCCGGCACTCAGGGGAAATTGCAGAAAACATGCTTCATGTGTCACGCACCGATAGGATTTCTTACCGGGAATACGGTTCCGACATTTCAATTTTCAGATTTGGAGCCGCTTGTGAGGGAAGGCATTACCTGCGATTTCTGCCACGTCCTGCGCGCTCCGTTCGTCAGCACGAACCAGCACATCCAGTACACCGTTAAACCCGGAAAAACCAAATATGGCCCACTATCGAATCCCGTGGCCTCCGCCAAACATGAAAGTGCCTACGACGGCGCATACGATCGTTCTGAATATTGCCGGCAGTGTCATGACCTGACCGTTAACAATGTTCCGGTTGAGATTACCGTAACTGAATGGCAGAATAGCGTCTGGGGAGCGATGTCCGTGGAGTGTCAGAAGTGCCATATGCCGGCGTATACAGGACAAGCCGCGGTCGGAGGACCCACGAGAGAAAATCTCCATCGTCATGATTTTGTCGGTGTGGATATTGCGTTCGACGACTTCCCCAATAAGTCCGAACAGCATGCCGCCATCGATTCATTATTGAAAAATTCCGTCTCAATGGCATTGGATGTGCCATCGACTATCCGCCATGGTGATTCGATCGATGTGGATGTGAGCGTCTACAACGACAAAACCGGTCACAACGTTCCCACATCGGTTTTCTTCTTCCGACAGATGTGGATCGAAGTTACTGTGTGGAACGGTCCGGACACGGTCTATCGTTCGGGATATCTCGATGCAAACGGCGATTTGATGGACAACAACAGCGCGCTTCAGAGTAATGCGGATAAAGACCTTGTGCTTTTCGGCGGGACCCTCTATAAGAATGGACAGGAATCCAATATCTTTGAGCTTGATTCACTGGTGAATAATTCCATTCCTCCGTTCGCCACGAGACATGCACGCTATAAATGTCTTGTGTCCGAACCCGGCGAATGGAATGTTCGCGCGAGGTTACTGTTTCGCCCATTCGGTCCGTATTTACTCCGGGCGCTCGGCGCCGAACGGTATATACCTGAGCTCCGGATTTTCGAAATGAATACCTCCGAAACGATCCTTACGAGCAGATGATATGGCAGTCCGTGATCGGCGGTCGCGACTTCCCAGCCAGTGTTGTGGCACAATAATAAATTCAATAAATGATGAATCGTGGGGCAATAGGAGGACACTCTATATCCCATGCGCAGCCGACCTTTCTCCCGTTTTACGACTGCCCCCAAGACAAACGCCGAACCTGGGAAATCGTTCGTGTACCAACGATCGAGCCGCATCGGTTCGGTCAGCAGTCCGCGGCCTCAGCCTCAGACCTCGTCGTCCGGAGCATGGCGGTTTTTCTCAGATTTTAGCATGCTTCCGGGTCGCGAAACCGTACGCTGACCCCAGTTTCGAACTGCCAACCCAATTCTTCGAGATCTCGTCTAATGAATGTGCAGATCTTTCTGTTGCCATTGATTCTTTTCCTGGAGATACCGCCGACCTCTCAGGGCGGGGGCAGGATTGCGGTGTTGGTCACTGATTCGACGGGAGTGAAGTCGATCCCGCGAGCCCGTGTATCATTGGGTTGTGTGGAAATGAAAGCTCATGCCGGTGAGGTCATTGAGGTACAGACCGATCTAACAGACGACCGGGGGATTGCGATCTTCCGGAAACTTCGGCCTGGAGAATATATGGTCACGGCGCTCGAAGGCGATCCAGATCGTCCCCGGTTCGCAGCGATGGCGTACACAACCGTCGTCGCGGATTCGAGCTCGCCGGTGCGCCTCTACTTGCGGGCATCCGCTCTGCGACGCTTCAGCACTGAACTGGATTACCGTATGAAGATTATTACCCCCGACACAACCCGGGAGGAGAAGATGCCGATCTATAATCCTCAGAAGATAAGAAGAACTCCACTTTCCTCTCGCGATCATTCATAGCTCGGGTGTCGAGAGCCTTCCTTCTTTTCTTCAACCCAACTACGGCAGCGCCTTCACCACAACCCTGAACCCTAACTCCTGGCTGCTCTGTTCGGGATGGAACGCATCCCGGTAAGGAATGTAAAGATACGAGATCGCGGCGCTGTACCATGAGCCGCCCCGCACGGATCGCAAACCGGGCGTTTCATCGTGGTTGCGCTCATCGTCAACATAGGGATGATCTCGATTGTATGGTATATTCAATGATTGCGTCCACTCGGCCACGTTGCCGGTGATATTGTATAAACCATACCGGTTGGGTGTGAAAATCTTCTTTGTTTGTTCAATGCCTGTTACCGTCACAAGCGCATCGGAGTTTTTCTTCCAATTGTACAAATCCACTTCGTCATCGCTGATTGTCATTCCGAGCGCATAATCGAAATTATCCGGCCCTCGCGCAGCTTTTTCCCACTCTGCATCGTTCGGTAATGAGTACAGCCATCTTGCCTTCCCAACCTTGTTCGTCGCCCATCGGCAATACGCATTTGCCTCAAACCAGTTTACCCACGTTACCGGTTGGTCATCCTGTCCGAAGCGACTGTATTCCGTATCGGTTGATTTCAATTTCGCGGTGGTGCGGGAGGCGTTCAGGGATTTCCACCGCTTTCCATTGACACACCAGTTTGCAGAATTTCCATAGCCTTCCGGGTCATTAAGGAACGCTCTGAACTCGGCATTCGTGATTTCAAAAGGATACACAAAATATCCCGTCAGCCACACGTAGTGTGTTTCGCGGGGATTTTGTCTGTCACCCAGCAGGAAATTGCCTCCTGGAATGAAGAGGAATGCAGACGAGGAATTGAACAGTCGTGGAGGAAATTCTTTCGGGGCCGGGCGAATCGATATAATAAACGAGCCCTCCTCGTCCGGTCCTGCCCGATAGCCGATCATCGGTGCAGGCAGGAAAAAACTCCTGCCGTTGTGCGTTATGTTCAGAAAATAATTGCCGGGGTGAAGCCAGATGGAGCTTCCGTCGAATCCGGAAACCAACGTTGCAGACTCGAGTGCATTGCCCGCTCCAAAAAGTTGTACGGCGGCATTTGAAAGATTTGAAACTACGAGCTCCGTTTCGTTTCGCTCGTAGTGGAGTTGATCTGCAGCCTCATCCTGACGATGGTGGTTCCAGGTGAACCAGACGGCGAGAAGCCCGATACATGCCAGGGAAATT
>DASYTP010000122.1:0-5249 GCA_036002145.1 Bacteroidota bacterium
GCGGACGCTGAGAGACAGCCAGACCCACAGGGCGAGGAAACCTGTTTCATAGATCGCCGCTCTGATGGCTGTAAAGAAAGTTGTCATCGGTACAACGTAGAACGATCGTCGGCCATTTCGGATTTCGATATTCGATATTCGATATTCGAATTTAGCCTCATTGCACCATCCCGAATTTCTTATTCTGTGCCGTCATTTTCAAGAAATACTGCAGGCGCTTCTTAAAGAATTCGGGTCGTCTTCGTGAGCCGTCGATCCAACCAATGCGGATGCGCTTGTAGGATTCGGGGAATCGCCGGAAGTTCTTCCAGACGACAGAGTCTTTTTTCACCTCGTCGCGGATGTCGTCCGGGATTATAAACCTCTTCAATTTCAACCTTGAGGACGATTGCGCCCTACCATCGAAATGATGTTTCACGCTCTCCAGGCCGATGGGGGTCATTTTTTTCGATTTTATGAGGCGTCGTATACGCTCCTTGTTCATTTCCGACAGGTTGCTGCCGGCGCGGCGGGGGCTGAAGCGCTGTGCATAACGACTGGCGTCGATGGTCTTGGTCGTGCTGTCGATCCAACCGTAGCAGAGCGCTTCTTCGACGGCATCGTTGCAGGTGCTGTTCCCCGTATATCACTGCATCCGGCCAAGGATCATGATTTTTTGCCATATCTTTCGAGACAGACCGTTAGTAAGCGATTCGATTTCATCAACGGCATCAAGTACGATATGATCGGGAAAACTCTGGACATACAATGCCGCGACTTTGCTGATGATGGAAAGCATTTCACTGCAATAGTCGAGATAACGCGACAGGCCGAATTCATCAAGGTTGTTCCGGGGAGACGATGCAGTTGGCTTCCGTTTGCTTGAGGCTCGATCCGGGTCTTTCGTCAACTGATGCATGTCGACAACGTGGGCCAGCGACCGTAATTCGTGAATCGCCCTCAGCGCCCGCCGTCGCTTGAGTCGTGTTTCCAGCGTCAACATGAACAGAATTCCGCCACCGCAAAAGAGGATCGATTCAATCCCTGCGTCGAGCGCCTGAATGAAGTCCGCCAGGCTGGAGGCAATAGGACCAAAATTGATCCTCGTTGCTACATTCACAAATAAGAGAAGGAGCAATAACGTAAACATGAGAGCACCAATCCGCAGTCCCCGGTACGGCCTGGCAAGACGCGCCGAACCATCCGCTGCCGAACGAGCGACCGAACAAACTTCTTCCGCAACCTTGCATAAACCTGTGGTCGGAAACCTCTCAAGAATTCTCGTATGAATTCGCTCAGCTGTTTCCACGATCTTCTTCGCGTCTAACTGCTTGTAAAGAGATTGGCTCACGACGATATCACGTGATATGATTCGTTATTGTAGAAAAAGTCCATCATAATGTCAAATACTCCAGCGCATTCCCATCGCGCAAAACAAAAACGCCGCCACTCTTCCTGAGGACGGCGTTTCAAGGAGACAAAAATGTTGGTGACTACTCCTTCATCTCCGACGACATTACGATGTCTTTCTTCGTGCTTCCGATGATGGTGAAGAGCTCCTGCTGTTCTTTCTCCGGAACCTTAAATTTGTCCAGCGATGCCTTGAAGTCGGCAGCGAGAGCATTCCACTCGTTTTCAGTGATGTTGAGGTGTTTGTGCGACTCTTTCATCGAGCGGCCCGTGTATGAACATGGGCCACCCGTGGACTGGCAAACCAGCTCCGTCACACGGTATTTCAATCCGGCCTTAGGAACCCGATCGCGCGCTTTGTTAACGGCGGGGTTGGCATTGAGAACGGAATCCACGAGAACCCTTTCAATAAAATCATCGACGACCGTCGCAATGGCGTACACACCGCCAAGGCGGTCATAGAGCGACTTCTCTTTCGCCTCAGATCCTTTTTGCTGAGCGAAACTCAGGCTCGTTGCTGTAAGGAGCAGGAGAAGAATACTAGATCCTATACGTTCGTTCATAAGACGTTCCTTTCGAAGAATATGATGGATATTGTAGAAAAAGTTCATCTTAATGTCAAATAATTTGAACGTGCAAGGTTTTTTTACTACTTTGCAGCAATGAACGGGCTGCAATCGGTTCAACACGACGTCATCAAGTGTATCCGTTGTTCCCGCCTGGTCGCGTGGAGAGAACGTGTGGCGGAGGATAAAGTTGCGCGATTCAAGGTATGGGATTACTGGGGCAAGCCGGTACCGGGCTTCGGCGATCCGAAGGCATGGCTCCTGGTCGTCGGATTGGCGCCCGCAGCTCACGGCGGGAACAGGACGGGAAGAATGTTTACCGGCGACCGCAGCGGCGATTGGCTTTACCGGGCGCTTCACAAATTTGGATTGGCCAACCAGGGGACATCGGTGTCTCAGGATGATGGATTGAAACTCCATCATTGCTACGTCACGGCATCCGCAAGGTGTGCACCGCCAAATAACAAGTTGTTGCCGGAAGAGCTTCGCAACTGCAGGTCATATTTGTTGACGGAGCTTCAGCTTCTAGGAAATGTTCGCGTCATCATCGCGCTCGGCAGGATCGCGTTTGATTCGGTCTATGCCGCTTTGAGAGAATTGAATTTGACGTCGCTCCCGGCACGGCCCGCGTTCGGCCACGGCAATGAGTACCGGTTGAACGATCACCTCACCCTCATCGCCTCATTCCATCCGAGCCAGCAAAATACATTTACGGGAAAGCTGACGGAAAAGATGTTTGATGGAGTGTTTAGGAAAGCAGTGAGGTGTGCGAGTAGCTGAGTAGCTGAGTAGTTGAGATTTTGAGATGATGAGAAAGACAGTCGCTAGTAATCAGTATCCCGTAATCCGTAATCCGTAACCTGTAACCTGTAACCTGACACCCAACACCTGACACCTATCACCTAACCCCCCCAACCTCAAACTACCACTTATGTCCGAACCTAACGAATTCGTTAACAAAGTCTTCATCGTCACAGGGGCATCGAGCGGGATCGGCAAGGCAACGGCGCTGATGGCGGTTGAGCGGGGAGCTAAAGTGGTGCTGGTTGCACGCCGGGAGCATGAACTCAAAACCACAGCTGGCGCAGAGCGCCATGGCGCCAAAGGCACTCACTCAACACTCGACCCAGCCCAGGTTGAAGTGATTGCTGCCGATGTCACCCGGGACTCCGATCGTCAACGCATCGTGAACGAAACCCTCAATCGCTTCGGCGGCATCGATGTGCTCGTTAACGCGGCCGGGATCATCGCCAACGGCACCATCGAGAACACGTCGCTGGAGCAGTGGGACGAAATGATGGATATCAATCTACGCTCGGTCTTCCGGCTGACGCAGCTAGCATTGCCCTCCATCATCGGACGGAAAGGAAACATCGTCAATGTCTCGAGTGTGACCGGCATACGCGCATTCCCGAATGTTCTTGCATATTGTGTCAGCAAGGCTGGCGTCGATCAGCTTACACGGTGTGCGGCGCTCGAGCTCGGGCCAAAGGGTGTGCGGGTGAACGCGGTGGATCCCGGCGTCGTGGTGACGAACCTGCACCGCACGAGCGGGATGCAAGAAGATACGTACAATAAATTCCTGGAGCACAGCAAATCGACTCATCCCATCGGCCGGGTCGGCAAGCCCGAAGAGGTTGCAGAATTGATCCTGTTCCTCGCATCGGAGCGGGCCGGCTGGATTACCGGCGGCAGCTTCAGCATCGATGGGGGAAGAGCGCAAACGTGCGCACGGTGAGGAAATGTTTCACGATTCAGGATGCAAGTAATTCAAGGACTCTCATCCAAAACCTGAAACTTGAATCTTGAATCCTGAAACTCCTCAAAACTTGCAATAATCTACACTTCAATACGAAATCCCATGAAAAAACCTCAGCTCCCCACCCTCTCGCTCGCCACCCTCGCAATCCACGGCAAGCATCTTCACGCCTTCAAAGGACCGGTCGCGACACCGATATACCAGACGAGCACGTACCGTTTTGAGGATTCGAAGGATGCCATTCGTTATGCACAGGGCGATCCGAACGTTCTCGTCTACACCCGCTACCACAATCCGACGACCAACGAAGTCGAAGACCGGATCGCGCTGATGGAAGGCGGCGAGGCGTGCGCGCTGTTTTCTTCAGGCATGGCGGCAATATCGACGGCTGTGCTGGCGCTCTGCAGGAGTGGCGATGAAATCGTCAGCACGCCGGCATTGTATGGCGGAACGTATCGCTTCTTCCGCGATGCGCTCCCGGGCTACGGGATCAACGTCACATACGTGGATCCCCGCGCGCTCGAAGATTTGTCGTATCTCATCACACCTCGCACCAGGATCGTCTACTTCGAGACGCCCACGAATCCGACGCTGACGGTTGTCGACATGGAGCGGCTGGTCAGGCTTACACGCACGGCGGAAAAAGAATTTCGCAAACGCATCACGATCATCATCGATAACACATTTGCCACGATCCTTAACCAGAATCCATTTGCTTATGGAGTCGACGTTGTCATGGAAAGCGCCACAAAATACCTGGGGGGTCATGCCGATATCATGGCGGGTGTCCTGGTCGGCAAGAAAGATTTTATCGCGACAGCGAAGGGACTTGTCAAATACCTGGGAGGGATACCCGATCCGTTCATGTCGTTCTTACTCGACCGTAGTCTGAAAACATTCGAGCTTCGTGTTCATCGACAAAATGAGAATGCCATGGTGCTGGCACGCGCGCTGGAAAAACGTCCCGAAGTTCTCCGTGTGCTTTATCCGGGGTTGCCCTCGCATCCCCAGCATAAACTTGCAAAGCAACAAATGTCGGGTTTCGGCGGCATGGTGACGATCGAGGTGAAGGGCGGAGTGAAAGCCGCCGTGAAAGTGTGCGACTCCCTGAAGGTCGCAGTTAATGCAATGTCTTTGGGCGGCGTGGAGACGCTTGTCAGCATTCCCGTCTATTCCTCACACATCAAGATGAGCAACGATGAGCTGGCGAAGCACGGCGTAACGCCGGGGATGATACGGATTTCTGTCGGTGTCGAGGGAATCGACGATTTGATAGTCGATTTTCGGCAGGCGCTGCGGAAGAATCAGTAATACGATGTTCTCAGTCTAACGCCCAAGATGGGCCGCGGCACTGCCAAGCGCAGCTTGGAGGATCCCTCGGGCGACACGTTGACAACGACAGGCCCACTAGCTGTTGAAAGCATAGAAGATGAAAAGCAGCCAGGCTGCCAGCCGACTATTCATCTGTTGCTCGCGAGTGATCCCCCATGTTGTTGTTATGTGTCATCTTGGTTCCTCGATACCGAGGTCACGAC
>DASYTP010000123.1:0-3665 GCA_036002145.1 Bacteroidota bacterium
GAAGCAGTATCGATGCGGGAAAAATTAACTGAAGTCTTGAATCCGAGGGAATCGGCTATCTGATGAGATAAGCTGCCGGCGGCGATGAACACGGAGTTGCCATTCCCCACGTACTCGAGCAATGAGCGCAGCTCAAGCTCATCGGGTCCGAACGCATCGTTCATGATAAGCAGGTTTTGCCCGGTCGCTGAATCGTTACGTTCCAGGAGCGTGTAGAGACTCTGGTCACTTACTCGAATCGAGTCCCCCGGGAAGAGATCGGGGATCATCTCACGCAGTACGTACGTGCCATATGGAATTTTATCAAGTGCGGAGAAGCTCGGCGTCCAGTCGACCGGACGTGGCTTCAAGAACTCGATGGTACCGAACAATAACAGGATTACTCCCAGGGGAACAAACGGCAGGATTCTTTTCAATGAACGCCCCCGGCGAGAGAATGGAATTCCTGGAACTTCCGGTTGATGTTATCGAAGGAAGCCCGGTCGATCGCGAAATCGCCGTAGTAGAGGTACTCGAAGACGCGGGTCACGTCTGCAAACGGCGCCCGGAGAGGCGCATTGAGCTCGCGGCAGTATTCGCCATTCGTCTTGCCGTTCCGCCAGGTCACCTTTTTGTTCTCCACGAGCCGGCGCAATGCTAACAGATAAAGGATTCGGACAGCTTCCCGCCATCGAAGATTCCTGATGCTCTCCTCGAGGAGCGCGTCCAGGTTAACGGCCCGGGGATCCTCTTCAGCGGTAACACCGTCGCGGGCATTCTTGCGGGCAGGTTGGTAGAGGAGGCTGTTCATTCTATCTCCAAAAACGTGCCGCAGGAGATACAACAAAGCCCCGAGGGCAAGGACGTAGATCGCGATCTCGCCCGGTTTTGTATTCACAGCCCTGAAAACGTATTCAAAGAACTTGTCCCACAATTGCGAGATGAGCTGGTTGAGCAGGTCACTTGCGCTGAAACGCGGCGCGTCGTAGGCGAATTCGGGGAGTGAACGGAAATGTTCCATGCGGTGCGCGTCGAATGCCCGCTCCGGTTTTGACTCCGGCGTAGCCCAGGACATCCCCTGCAGGAGAAATATCCAGGCTGCGAGCGGAAAATACCTCATGCGCATGTGTGGATGTAAATAGACTCCCCGTTACCGTTTGGTTTCCACGTCCAATGCATCGATTCGTGATTGCAGTCC
Source organism: Bacteroidota bacterium (assembly GCA_036002145.1). GTDB lineage: Bacteria > Bacteroidota > Ignavibacteria > UBA10030 > SZUA-254 > DASYTP01. The sequence goes on from DASYTP010000123.1 coordinate 1,178, forward strand.
GGCTGCCTCTTTTTTCTCGCGTTGGCTATAGTAATGGACGATCATGGAGAGTGCGGGGATGCCGTGGAGCAGATAGCCAAGATAGCTGATAGACTGAAGAGCGATTATCCAGCCCCGACCGCGCCCCGGGTCTGCCCCATGTACTGCTGTGACAATTGTAGCAATATAAAAAGGGATCTGGAATAAGGTCTGGAGGATGAGCGCGATCATCGTCATGAGAAACAGCAGGCCGAATGTGACCCACCAGTACTCCCTCACGAGCTGCATGCTCCGTTTGAGTGCCATGCCGACAGGAAGGCGCTCGTGCAGTGCCGCCGTCATCGCGAGACTCAACGCGACGGCAAGATAGATGCCGGGAATGAAGAGAAAAACACAGCCTGCAAAAATGATCACGACACTGAGGAAACCAACGCCAACCATCGTCCAGAAATCCGTTGCGAAACAATCCAGTAGCGCACGTACGCTGAAGCGCGCTTGATCGTTCGCAATATAGAGCCGGACATAATGATTGACCACGGCAACGGTGGTCATCGACATCAGAACGTTCAGCAGCATGAGGGCTCCGAACCTCATGATGGTTTCGAAGTTGAGGAAGTCACGGGCTGACAACACTTCGGTTTGGTTCCAGGCGATGGCGATGTTTAACGCCATCACGGCAACAATGATCGGACCGGCAATCCACAGCAAGGACTTTCCGAGCGGGACGAATTCCTGCCGGAGAAATGTGAATGTACCGTTGATGACGTCCCCGAGATCGCGCGGACGATGAAAATCAAATCGTGACGATTCATCCATAAGCTTCCTCCATTGTTCGAGACTCCGTACGTGTCGCGCTCTGCGACAGTGCCACCGACCGCGGGAATAGTATGAAATAGATCACCACACCGCACAAGGATGCTCCGATAATTACGATATTCACCGGGAGAGGCATGTTGTTATGGCGGGTGACGAAACCTTCCAGGAAACCCGCACACAAGAACATCGGCACCAATCCCACGACGATTTTCATCCCGTCGCGCGCACCGCGTGCGAAGGAAGCGCGCCGGGTGTACGTTCCGGGGAAGAGGATGCTGTTTCCCATGACAAGCCCGGCGCCTCCGGCGACAATGATGGAGGAGATTTCAAGCGTTCCATGAATCCAGATCGAACGCAACGCCTCCCACAGGACGCCATGCTCGTAGCAGAAATAGTGGAACGCCCCCAAAAGCACACCGTTCGTCAACAGAATATAGACTGTCCCGAATGACAGTAAGAGGCCGCATGCGAAAGCAGCGAACGCTACACGAATATTATTGAATGAAATACCGAGGAACATATCGACCTGGTTCATCCTTTTATAAACCGCCATCGGGTCGTGGTGCTTGATATTCTCCAGTGTCATATCCACGTAAGAATCGCCAAGGACGGCGCGCACGAACGTCCGGTCATTCGCCGAAGAGAGGAGCCCGATTGCCGTAAAAGCCGAGAAGACGGCGAGGGAATACAACATGTTCCGCCGGTGACGATACATCAGCGAGGGCCATTCGTTCAACCAGAACGCCTTCAGGCGCCCCCGGCGCTCCTTCTTGTTACTGTAGAGGTATTGATGAAGGCGTGCGGCGAGCATGTTGAGATACTCCGTCGTCTTGCTGCGGCTATAGAAAGTCTTTGCCCACGCGAGGTCATCCGTGAGGCGGATATAGAGCTCGCTCAGCTCATCGGGATTAAACTCCCTCCGGGCATCGAGCATCGACTCGATGCGTCGCCAGTCGTCGGCATTCTTCTTGAGGAAAGAAACTTCATTCATGGAGGCGTACTGTCATGCATGCGCCCTCTAATGTATTTTATACGTGGCACAAATGCAAGAACCCCGACCGCTGCCGATCGGGGTTCTATCCTCTCTAATCCACATTCTCTCTATTACGACATACAAGGCTACAGGGAAAAAGTTGGCGGCTTGTTTGTCCAGCGCTGTTTTCGTACCTTTATTCGAATTGTCATTTACGGACGCTGAATTTTCGATGGCTGAAATCACTGAGCTTCTCATTATCGAGGACGACACACTGCTGAGAACGAATCTCTCCGAACAGCTCACCGACCAGGGATATGGCGTATCCAGCGTGGAAAGCGGTGAGAGGGCGCTTTCCATCATGAAGGAGAAAAAATTCGACATCGCGATCCTCGACCTCAAATTACCTAAAATCGACGGTTTCGAAGTACTCAAGTACATCACCTCGCAATTTCCAAATACGAAGGTCATTGTCCTGACGGCATACGCCGATCTACGAAAAGCGGAGAAATGCAAGCATCTTGGCGCCTCCGACGTCATCGCGAAACCCTATGACCTCGGCGACCTGTTCGACGCCATCCAGCGGCTCTCTCCGAAGTAACCCTTAGGCGGGATTCACATACCGGAGCAGGGGTGGGGGGGCCGTTATTCGTTAATTGTTAATTGTTATTTGTTATTCGTACCACAGCCGTTATTTGTTATCGGTTATTCGTTATTGGT
>DASYTP010000124.1:0-3877 GCA_036002145.1 Bacteroidota bacterium
ATTCTTGTGGGGGATATTTCAGCGACAAGAATAGATAGCAATATGGAATTTAAGGTTTCCATGCAGCGGCAGGGTAATGCTGCATATCTCGGGAATATTAACCTCCTCCTGCACGACCAAAACGGGAGGGTTGTGGCGGAATTCAAACGTGAGATCGCGGTGTACAGGTCGCTGTTGCGCCGGTATGAATTAAACGTTTCCAATCTCCCCAAGGGCAATTACACTGTCGAGCTCCGGCTTACGACCGACCGGGAAGGGAATTCACCCGGGGAAATACTTCAGGTAAATCCGGTGTACCGCTCCCTCTCCGTTCAACTGCAATGAAGTGGTATCACCGCGCATGCGGATATTTTCTTTGCCTGCCGGTGTACGCAGCATTCGGCTTCGCGGACAATAGTTCGAATTCCACCGCGTTGACAGCTATCATGAATAGTAACCCTCCTGCAGAAGAAATCTTTGTCCAGCTTGTTGTTCCGAGACTGGGAAACCACGATATCACGTGCTACCTTCTGAACAAAGCATTGTATTTGCCGGTCGGCGAAATATTCGACTACCTGAAGATCAAATATGAATTTCGACCGAACATGAGCGGCGCCAGCGGATTTTTTCTCACTCAGGACGCACGGTATGACATCGATCTCATCAACGAGACAATCAAATTTCAAGACAAAGAATTCAGGATATCAAGAAATGACTTCTTTGTAACTCTCAATGATATCTACATCCGAAGCAGCATCCTGACCGATGTTTTTCGCATCGAGTATTCCTACGATCCGTTAAAGCTGGAAGTGACCATGTCGACGAAGGATGAGTTTCCGATCTTTCAGGAAATCGAACGCCAGCGCGCACGAGAACGGCTGCTCATCGTTCGGGATGATACATCCGCCGCAACATCGGTCCCGCGAAGCAGGAAGCTCATTGGAGGCTCAGTGTTGGACTGGTCATTGAATTCCGCAGTTTCATCGTTTGGCAAGTACTCAGGTTTTTCACTCGGACTCGGCGGGCAATTGCTCGGCGGCGATATCAATCTCTCCGGTCATGGCGCTACTACTCGCGGCACAGTTGTGCGCGACCTTCAGTGGAATTGGAGATATGTGATGGATTCGCCATGGCTGCACCAAATCATTCTGGGCGACATTTATCCGGACGTCCAGTCTGGCGGTTCGGGATTCGCATTGCAAGGAGTACGTCTTACGAATCAACCGGCGGGCGCCCGAAGAGCATTTGCGAGTTACTTGATTACAGATCAATTCCCCCCAAACTCCGACGTCGAGCTGTATATCAATGGCGAATTAATTGACTACACAAGGGCTGACGCGACCGGACATTATCAGGTTCAGGTTCCCATTGGTTATGGGTCGACGACAGTAACACTAAAATATTACAGCCCCTTTGGCGAGGAGATCTCGCACGAGCGACACATTCAAATTCCATTTACCTTTCTTCCAAAGGGCCAAACTGAATATTCAGTGACAGCCGGAAGATTACTGTACTATCAGGAACGGGAGTTTCTCCAATCCATCGCACGATGGGGAGTAACGTCAAGCCTGACACTTAGTGCCGGTGTGCAATATCTCAATAACCCCGATATCTCACCCGTCATGCCTATCGTGACCATCTCCTCACGGGCCGGAGACGTGTTACTTCTTGGTCTCGAGCATGTTGGAGGCGTGCAGACGAGAGCGAATTTTAATTTGTTGTTCCCGTCTCAAAGCAATATCGACGCATCATATACGCATTTTGCGCAGAATTCCTTTTTCAATCCCGGGCAGCGAAAACATGAACTACGAGTTTCCTTGTCCGTGCCGTGGAGAACGGACCGCTTCTCATTGTATCCCCGATTATCCATTCGCCATACTCTGTATGATACGTATCGCCTTCTTCAAGCAGAAGCGGCAGTCTCATCGGCGATCCTTGGGACTCAGGCAAATCTCACGGTGCGATTTAACAGGACGGTGTCATCGTTTGGGTCCTCCGCGCAGTTCATTCAATCGTCATTGTTGTTAGCCAGACTGGTGAGGTGGGGCATCTACGTTCGTCCCCAGCTCGACTATGACCATCAGCTTGGCTCAATTTCACGATACAGCGTAAGCATCGACAAAAATATTTTTCAGAATGGCTGGATCGCTCTTTCATACTCACGCGACATTATTTCTCACACTCAGAGCACACTCCTCACACTGCGATTCGAACCATCGTTCCTGCAGGTAAACTCCAGCCTTCGTACTTCGGGCAGCGACGTTGTTTACGATCAAAATCTTCGGGGAACCATCGCCTACGATGTTACGACGAATGATGTGATTGTCAGCAGACAATCGTGGCAGAGAGAGGGAGCCATCACCGTATTGCCTTTCCTCGATCTTAACAATAACGGCGTCGCTGACGGGGACGAGGAGATTATCCATTCCGTGAATGTCAAGATAAATGGTGGGAGGGTGTATCCGGGCTCCTCAACCTCTCCGACGAGGATTGTGGGCCTGGATGCGTACAGTACGTACGCGCTTTCTATTGATACTACCAGTCTTGAGAATCCACTCTGGTCGCCGAAGCATACACGATACGATGTAACGATCGATCCCAATGAATTTAATCCGGTGTATGTTCCGGTAAACGTCAACGGCGAAATCAATGGCAACGTGTCATTCGATAAGAATCAACGTCCGGGGCTTCCATCTCTTCGGGGGATCAAGGTTTTTTTTCACAAAATGGATGGTAAGTCCACCACATTCGCAACCGTAGATCGCTTTGGGGATTTCAGAGCACTCGGGTTACCGGCAGGAGCGTACAAGATCTATCCCGACTCAGGTATGTTACATGCACTGGGTGTGATCTCGGATCCGGAATCGGTCATCGTGACAATAAAAGTCTCGCCGGATGGAGATATCCTCGATGGAATTCAATTTACCCTGCTGCCGGAAGCGAAGAAGGGAACGCATGAAGAGGGTAATGCCGACACCATCGACACCTTTGATCAGGCAGTGGTGTCGCAAGCCTACTCGGTTCAGGTTGGGGCGTTTTGTAGACTATCGTATGCAGGACGCTTCTTAGAATTCGTAACAGGCTTGACGGCGCATGAGAGCTTTGTGCAACACGACCCGAAAAAAGGAATGTATTACGTCGTGGTCGGCACATTTGATTCCATCCGCCAGGCAAAATTGCTGCGTCAGACGCTCCAGATGCGTGCGTCGGGGTTGTTCCTTGATGCATTCATAATTACCCGATCATCCAATTGAAGAAAACTGATCATAATGCTAAAGAAGGAGGCTATGCAATGAACGTTCTTATCGTCGATGATGGCGATCTCAATCGCACGATCCTGGGAGAAATACTCAAGTTCGAGGGCTATCTCACTATTGAAGTTGAAGATGGGATGGAAGCGCTGGCAGCGCTCGATGCAGGTGACGTACATGTGATCATCTCCGATCTACTGATGCCACGAATGGACGGACTGCGGCTCTGCACTGAAGTCAGGAAGCGGCAAGAGACCAGGAATATCCCCTTCATTCTCTACACCGGCACCTTCACGACGCCGCTGGATCAGATTGAGGAGACAAGCGAGCTCAGTAATATGCTCATCAGGACATTGGAGGATCGCAACACGGAGCTTGTATCCAAATTGAAAGAGCAGCAGGAACGGATGGATTTGATACTCGAACGGGTCCTGCAACTTTACTCTCTGATGCCGATATGCGGAAACTGCAAGAGGAATCGCGTCGACGAGGAATACTGGGCGAAAGTACGAGCCTTTGTAGAAGCATTGCCAGGACCTTTGTTCCCTAACCCGGGCGTTTGCGATGAATGTGGACGAGCGGTTGAGGAATGAAATTTCAGCATCAATGTTGGATTTTCAACCAAATCTTCACTACATTCGGGCAAG
>DASYTP010000125.1:0-3477 GCA_036002145.1 Bacteroidota bacterium
CCCTGGATGAGGAATTTGATCGCCAGGAACAGCTTTACTCGTTCGTCTCCCGCTTCGGCAGAGATCGGGCGCTCACGTGGTCCGCCATTTTTCATCTGGTCGCATTCTTCACCCTCGCTCTCTTGTTTTTCACGACGATACGCACGTGGTACGCGGCGCCGTTCTTACTCCTCACGGGATTCTTATTATGGGTAGAGCAGCACAAAGCGGACAACGTGGAACTGGCGTTCTTCCGGATTAACGCCGGGCTCGGCTTCGTCATCTTTGCCATGATTGTTACTGGGGCGATTTCCAGGTGAGGGTCGTGGTCGGCATAACAGGCTCTTCCGGAGCGGTATATGCTGTAGACTTCCTGAAGCATTGTCCCGGCGACAAATTCCTCGTCGTCAGCAAGTGGGGAAAAGCCCTGTTGAAAGATGAGATGAACATGACGGAAAAACAATTGCAGCCGCTTGTCAACCGTCTGTTTCAAAACGACGACCTCACCGCGGCTCTTGCTTCCGGTTCTAATAGATTTGATGCATACGTGATTTTGCCTTGCTCGACTTCCACGCTCGGGAAGATAGCCTCCGGCATCGGCGACACCTTGATTACGCGCACCGCCCAGGTTGCTTTGAAGGAGCGATTCAGGCTCGTCATCTGCCTCCGGGAAACGCCGATGTCGACGATTGCGCTCGAACAGGCGGCGAAGCTATCGCAGGCAGGCGCTGTCATCATGCCGATCAGCCCACCCCTCTATTTTGTGCCGAAGACTGTGGATGAATACGTGAGCGGTTTTACCGATAAACTCCTCGGGGTTCTTGGACTGCGCGAATCGAAAGGCTGGCGCGCGGAGGAATTGGAATAATGAAATATTGGAGTGATGGATTGTCGCACTCGTGACGAAGAGGACAGATTGTGACGGAAAAAGATTTTTTTGTTCGAATTGCAAACGGCAAGCGAGATATCCTTGGAGAGTTCCTCGCACTTCTTGAGAAAAACAAGATCGATTACTGTGTGATAGGGGGATTGGCGGTTAATGCATACGCCGAACCGGTTATCCGCCTAGATCTTGATGTGGTTGTCGCCATCAAGGAACTCGAGCGACTTCGGGGGATTTTTCCGAGAGAATGGAGGTTGAAAGAAGATCGCTTCAGCATAAACATTTCGACCCCCTACTCCGATTTACGAATTCAGCTTCAGACCGATGAACGATACCAGGATTTCATAGGCAGGGCGGTAATGAAAAGCACCCTGGGGTATGCGCTGCAGGTGGCGCAGCTCGAGGACGTGGTGCAAGGAGAGATTTGGGCGTACATGGGTTCTGAGCATCGCGAAAGCAAACGGTTAAAAGATCTCTCCGATATCAAGCGCCTCCTCGAATCGAATCCCGATCTCGCTCATACATCTGTGGGGCGAACGGCCGGAACCCTTGTTAGCCCGCTTAATGGCCCTTCGTGAATTTCTTCGCCTCCTCGAACGCAACGGGGAGATCCATCGCACGCAAATCGAAATCGATCCCGCTCTCGAGCTTACTGAACTTTCCATCCGTGCCCTGAAGGAAGGCAAGCCTGCCCTCGTAATAGAGCGCCCAACGGGCTCGAAGTTCCCGGTTGTGGTCAATCATTTTGCAAGCATGAAACGCATTGAGATCGCACTTGGAAGGCACCCCGACGGCATTGGTGAGGAACTGATTCGATTTCTCGAGAACGCCTTTCCACCCACCCTCAGGGCCTTGCTCGACCACAAACCTGTCGTCAAACGATTCCTGCACGCGAGACCAAAAACCGTATCGTCGGGAATTTCACAGCAAGTAGTTTCTCTTCCGGATCTCGATGCACTCCCGATACAGGTCTGTTGGCCGCATGATGGCGGAAGGTTCATCACGTACGGACAGGTCATTACGTACGATCCACGAGACGGCCGGCGCAACATCGGCATTTATCGCATGCACGTGTTCGACACCGCTACCACGGGGATGCACTGGCAGATTCAAAAAGGGGGCGGGTTCCACTATTACCAGGCTGAAAAATCAGGAAAGGAATTTGAGCTTGCCGTGGCGCTGGGAACAGATCCCGCGCTCCTGCTCGCCACGGTGGCGGCCTTGCCGGAAGGAATCGATGAAGCGATGTTCGCCGGGTTTCTTCAATGCAAACGGGTGGAATTCACAAAAGGAAAAACAATTTCGATTCACGTTCCTGCCTCGGCAGAATTCATTCTTGAGGGAGTTGTCCCTCCGCAAGAACGAAGGATGGAGGGACCGTTCGGCGACCACTTCGGACATTATTCTGCCGCCGCGGATTTTCCGGTCTTCCACATCAACGCCGTCACTCACCGCCGAAATCCGATTTATCCTGCAATCGTCGTAGGCAAGCCGCCGATGGAGGATAAATTTCTTGGAGACGCGACACAGCTGATGCTTGGTCCGCTTGTGAAGCTCATCCACAAAGAGGCGGAAAGCATGTGGGCATATTATGAAGCCGGGTTCCACAATTTGCTCGTCGTTGCAATCGAGCAGCGGTATCAGAAAGAGGCGATGAAAGCCGCGCTTGGTTTGATGGGGACAGATCAGCTGTCGTTGACGAAGTGTCTGATTACAGTCTCCGCCGGGGTGAACGTCCGTGACTGGCATGCTGTGTTGAAAGAGATTCGCGAATATTTCGATCCGCATTTCGACTTCATCATGATTCCGAAAGTCCCGCTCGATACACTTGACTTCACGAGCTATAAGATGAATCTGGGGAGCAAGATGATTATTGACGGGACGAGAAAGCCTGGGCGGATTGGCGATGGGGGATTGGCGATTGGAGAAAAAGAACGGGGACAACTCCTCCGCCAGGAGTCCTTCGGACAATCCCAAATCACCGATCTCAAATCGATGGATCGACGCATAATCGGGACCAACCTCATCGATGAAACGCTGCTCCTCGTCAAGATTGACTCTCCCCTCACAGTAAGAGAGAGCCATGAGCCTGAAACCTCAAACCTGAAACCTGAAACCGGACGCCAAGTTCTACAAAAACTTGTCGTTCTGCCTGAGCTAAGTAGGCTAAGAATTATCGCCGTCGTCTCCCCCGATGTGGATATTCACGACAAAGAGAGTTATATTTGGGGACTATTCACGCGATTTGATTGCGAGCGGGACGTGATATTTACGGAACAGCGACTCGTCGGCATCTCGCCGGTGTACAAAGGAGTGATGGGCATCGATGCAACGTGGAAACCGGGCTATCCCGAGCCGTTGGTGATGACGGATGAAATCGTGAAGCGGGTAGATGAGAAGTGGGGACGAATTTGGAAGTGAATTTTGTTTTGTCATTCTGAACGGGGTGAAGAATCTGCCATTACCGAGGAAAAGAAATTGTGCAGCTGTCTTCATGAGTCCACCACGGCGTACGATAAATTTCACCGATCATGACTCGTGTGTAACGACTAAGAGTGAGACCCTTCGCTCCGCTCAGCGTGACAAATTGTAGAACGCAGCACGACGAACAAAGA
>DASYTP010000126.1:0-4366 GCA_036002145.1 Bacteroidota bacterium
CCACGCTCGGCAAGAAAGTGACCACCCGCAAGCTCGACGTCAATGACCCTGATGATGTGGCGAAGGCGATGAGCGGCGTCGATGTCGCCGTTGGGGCGACGAGTTACACGCACAATCTTCAATTGACAAAGGCGGCGATCAAAGCTGGCGTGCATTTCTGCGATCTTGGTGGAAACATGGACGTCGTGGATCAGCAGCTGGCACTGGACGCGAAGGCGAAGAAGGCGGACGTTTGCATATTGCCGAATTGCGGCCTCGCCCCGGGGATGGCATGCGTCATCGCCGCAGGGTCCGCAACGAGATTCACCTCCGTGAACGAAATCCATATTCGTGTCGGCGGATTACCGCAACGCCCGGTGCCGCCGCTCAACTACCAGCTGGTATTTTCTCCGGAAGGGCTCATCAACGAATACATCGAGCCGGCCGAAGTCATCCGCAATGGGGCGGCCCGGACGGTCGAATCGATGGCGGATATCGAAGAATTACATTTTCCGAAGCCGTTTGGCAAGGTCGAGGCATTCAACACTTCGGGGGGCACGTCTACATTAACGCGGATGTTCAAAGATAAAATCAGAGAACTCGATTATAAAACAATCCGCTACAAGGGACATTGCGAGAAATTCAAGACACTGCTCGATCTTGGCTTTGCGAGCTCGGAGCCGGTGACCATCGGTTCGCACGTCACCACCGCACGGGAGTATTTCGAACAGCTGCTGCGAAAGAAACTGCCATTGAACGGTCCCGACGTCGTCCTGATGCGCGTGACCATCAAAGGTCAGCTTGACGGCGCGGCGCGAACGGTCATCCACGAGATGATCGACTATTACGATACTGAAACGAACATGACATCGATGATGCGCACAACGGCATTCCCCACTTCCATCATCGCGCAGATGGTGGCGGACGGCACGATCGCGGCGCGGGGAGTTATGCCCCCGGAACAGTGCGTGCCTCTGGAGCCATTCATTACGGAATTACGGAAGAGGAACATTGTTATCAAGGAATCATTCCCAAAAATACTCTCATTTAATGAATTATGAAACGTCCGATTTCGGTTCTCATCATCTCGAAAAATCCGAAGACACTGCAGGAAGTTCGAAACCGCTTCGACGTGCTGACGAGTTTCCCGCGTCTCAAGCTGTTTTCGATCTTCCTGAAAGCAATCTTCTCCGTCTAATGCAATACAAAACAGGGCACGAGAATGGCCGACACAATTTCATTTGACATCGTCTCAAAGGTCGATATGCAGGAAGTCGATAACGCCCTGAACCAGGCACGAAAGGAGATCATTCAGCGCTATGATTTCAAGGGATCGAAAACGTCCATCGATCTGAAACAAAAGGAATACGAGATCGTCCTGATCTCTGATGATGACTTCAGGATGAAAGCCGTGGTCGATATTCTGCAGAATAAATTTGTAAAACGCAGTGTACCGCTGAAGGCGCTCTCCTACGGTCCGGTCGAACCGGCTGCCGGCGGCACGGTTCGCCAGGTCATCAAATTGCAAAACGGCATCGACAAGGAAAATGCAAAGCTGATCACCAAGATGATAAAAGACTCGAGACTCCGGGTCCAGGCGCAAATCATGGACGACCAGGTGCGCGTCAGCGGGAAGAGTAAAGACGACCTGCAATCTATCATAGCGATGATCCGCGATGCGGATCTCAAGTTCGCCGTTCAATTTGTCAATTACAGGTAAGATGCGCCGGGTATTCGCCATTGTATTTTTGCTCGCCCTTGCATCAACCGTAGCTGCTGCACAGAGCACTCTGCCAGTCGTTTTCCTTCAGGATTCCTTGCGAAATACGCGTATCGGCACGATTGCCCCGGATCGTGTCGCGTACGGTTCCCTTGACGATCTCGCACGCGTGTTCATCATCGACACCTACTACGACTCCTGGGCGCAAAACTATGAGATCCAGACCGGCGCATACAAGATCAAAGTTTCTGCGGATAATCCGTTCGTCCTCATCACCGACCTGCAGCAAAACAGTAACGTGGTCCAGCTGCCGGCGAGCATCCATGTTATCGCAAAAAGGTTCTTCGCCCCGTTGGAATGGTTCATTCCGATTCTGGACTACGTGTCGACGGAAACGATCGCGTTCGATCGTGTCAGGAACTTGATTTCCGTCGGAAGACCGAAACTTTTTTCGAGGTTTGATATTACGGGGGTGGATTTCGAAGAAAAGTCCAACGGCTACCTGGTAAAAATCCGCTGCACAAAGAACCTGCCCGACTACGAATCCTTCATGAAGGTGATCAACGATGACACATGGCTCTACGTGACGGTTGCGAACGCGCGGGCGGACGCTGCGGCCTTCAACAGGATGAAGCCGGCAGGGTTTGTCAAGAAAATCATGGTGTTCCAGTCGCCAACGGCGGTGCAGCTGACGTTCAGGATTAAAGGACAGATGAACGGGCACGAGCCGATCGCTGCGTACGGCAGCGATGACATTTTTGTCGCCCTCCATCCTTCCACGGAGGAACAGGCAACAAAACACCGGGAGCGGGAATACCGGCACAACCTCGAGCGCGAGCGAAAGCGGTGGGGCCTCGACGTCGTGGTAATCGATGCAGGGCATGGCGGTCAGGACCCGGGGACCATCGGGGTGACGAAGACCAAAGAAAAGGATGTCACACTCGCCATAGCCTTGAAACTGGGAAACCTGATGGAGCTGAATTTACCCGAAGTCAAAGTTGTCTACACCCGCACGTCCGACGAGTTCATCGAGCTCTATCGCCGGGGGCAAATTGCAAACCAGGCCGGCGGAAAACTTTTCGTCAGCATCCATTGCAATGCCGTGCGCCGCAGGTCCCGCCAGGCAAACGGATTTGAGATTTACCTTTTGCGGCCGGGGAAGACTGAGAACGCCATCCGCATCGCGGAAGCGGAGAATGCCGTCGTCAAGATGGAAGAGGGCTACGAGAAGCGTTACCAGCAGCTCACCGAGGATAACTTCATATTGCTCACAATGGCGCAAAGTGCGTATGTGAAATATAGCGAGCAATTCGCCGACATCCTGCAGCAGGAAATGGGGAAGCACCTCGACATCGAGAACAACGGCGTGAAACAGGCGGGTTTCTATGTCCTCGTCGGCGCCTCGATGCCTAACGTGCTCGTCGAGACGGCGTATCTCTCCGACAGGCACGATGAGAAAATCGCGAAGAGTGCGGCCGGTCAGCAACGAATTGCCCAGGCGATTTTCAACGGCATCAAACGGTACAAAACGGAATACGAGCGTTCCCTGGAGGAAGGAAAGACCGTCGGAGCAACGACGAAGTAAAGCGCAGGATGCCATGGAATCCGGGGGTACGCTAAACTTGATGACCGGCAGAGAAAATGGGAGCATCGTGTTCTTCATCTCAGACACGGGCAGCGGTATTCTCTCTGAGAGAAGAGATAAGATTTTCGATGGCTTCGTCACCGCAGGGAAAAAGAACGGAACCGGGCTCGGCCTGGCCATCACGAAGCGGAGAGTGAATCGCGGACGGGGACGAAGTTTGTGATCAGGATCCCGGTCCATTAGCCTTGCGGGCTGTCGAAGAGAGCGACCCGTCGCTCCGATTAGTTCACTTGATTAACAGAAGCTTCTTTATGTCCGTGAACTTCCCAGCCTGTCCGCTCAGTGGCTGAGCTTCTAGGCGATAGAAGTAAGCCCCGTTCGGGATATTGCTTCCATCGAAGTTCACCGACTTGTATCCTTCAGTTTCAACAGCATCCACCAGCGTCGCCAGTTCTTCGCCAAGCACATTATAAATCCTTAATGAAACTTTGCTTGCCTCGGGTAGCCCATATTCAATCCTTGTTATCGGATTGAAGGGATTGGGATAATTCTGGATAAGATCGTACTGAAGCGCCTTGCTGGCCGATAGATTCGGTGAATTCTTCACATCCGGTGTTTGAACACTGGCAGAAGCGGACGACGAGCCCCACATCTCCAAGGAATGACCAAGCATTTCCATTGCCGCCGGGCTGATTGCCTCGCCCCTGCTTCCAATTGCTTGATATGCCGACAATGCACTACGAATATCACCCTTGCCTACCAACGCATTCACTCTCTGTTCTTGGCAATACATCCAGAGCTCATCATCCGGATTCTGACTCAGAATTGTAGTTGCAAGAATCACAGCCTGGTTGAACTCTCTCAAATCCATTTTTGCTTGAATACCATAGGCGGAGGCAAGGTTTCTCATTTTCGGTGATGATGACGTAAGAGAAACCCGATAGAGAAACGCTTGCCAGGGTGTATGGAGGGAGTCCGGCAAGAAATCGGTGGGGTTCACTTGCGCCGCGAGCAGATGCAATGCGTGATGCGAGTTGTTCGGCTCACTTTCAACAAGTTGCATCAGATATCGCATTCGCCAT
>DASYTP010000127.1:0-6135 GCA_036002145.1 Bacteroidota bacterium
TGACTACACACATCCTGAACGAAACCAGTATGCGTTCAAGCTCGATGGTTTCGACGATGAATGGGTTACCGGCGGCAACAGACGATTCGCGCGGTATATGAACCTCGACCCGGGGGAGTACGTCTTCCGGGTCAAGGGCTCGAATAACGACGGAGTCTGGAATGAACGCGGGAGCGAGCTCCATATTACCATTCTTCCTCCGTTTTGGAAGACGTGGTGGTTCTATTCGATTTCGGCGGTCGCATTCTTCGGATCGTTGGCCGCGTTTTACAATCATCGTGTGAAAGAAAAGGTGCGGCGGCTTACGGAGCTTGAACGCGTGCGCGACGAGGAGAATAAGAAAGTCCGCAAGCGTGCCGCCGACGATTTTCATGATGAATTCGGCCACAAGCTCACAAAGATTTCGCTGCTCGGACAGGTCATGAAACGGACGACAAACGGCGGTTCATCCGAACTTACGGAGCATCTCACGAAGATCATCCAGACGTCCAACGAATTGTCCATGGGGATGAGGGATTTTCTCTGGACGCTGAATCCCGATAAGGATTCCGCGTACGACGTCGCAATCCGTCTGAAGGATTTTGGCGATGAGCTTTTCAACAGCACGGGAATCGGCTTCCGGGTCGCCAGCCTTTCGAAGGATCTCGAAACCGTGCGGCCGGGCATCGATTGGCGCCGGCATGTGACCCTCATGTTCAAAGAAGCGATGAATAACGCCGCGAAACATTCCGCTTGCCGGAATGTTTCCCTCGAGATCGCGGTGAAGAACGAACTCGTTGAAATCCGGCTGGCTGACGATGGAAAGGGATTCGACGTCGGCAGGTCGACCGCCGGACAGGGACTCTACAGCATGCAGCATCGTGCAGAGAAAATTCACGGCACGCTCAACATCGCGTCGCAACACGACAAAGGAACCATCGTTGAATTCATCGGTGAAGCACCCGTCGATCCGGCCGCGAAGCAAGGTGGAGCCACCCGGTGATAACGGTATCGATCGTTGAGGACGATGACGACATCCGCGACAGCCTGGCCCTGCTCATCGACGCGACCGACGGGTTCAGCTGCGTCAACACGTATCGCGACTGCTGGTCGGCCGTCAAGGGGATAGACGAACAACTCACGGACGTCGTGTTGATGGACATCGGGTTGCCGGGGATGTCGGGCATCGAAGGCATCAGGCGGATCAAGGAAAAACATCCGGAGCTCGATATTATCGTCCTCACCGTTCATGAGAATGACGAGATCGTCTTCGAGGCGTTGTGTGCCGGCGCGTGCGGCTACCTCGTGAAAGAGACTCCGACGGCCCGGCTCCTCGAGGCGATCCGCGAAGCACACCACGGCGGGGCTCCCATGAGCACGCAGATCGCGCGAATGGTCGTGGGCTCATTCCAGAAAAAATCCGAACACCTCCTCACGTCGCGAGAACTTGAGGTCCTGAACCAACTCTGCAAGGGAAAAAGCTACAAGATGATCGGCGAATCCCTTTTCATCAGTGAGGAGACCGTTCGCCGGCATCTGAAGAGCATCTATAAGAAACTTGAGGTTCACTCGAAGTCCGAAGCCGTAGCAAAAGCCCTCAAGGACAAGCTGGTCTGATTCCTCCCTCCTCTACCGAGCCCGTCCAAAAACACCTTCAACATTCGACATTCGTTGTTCGATATTCAACATTCATGTGGTATATCAAATATCGAACATGGAATAATGAATGATGAAGGACGTACCGCACTGCTTAGAATCCCCGCCTGAAAAATGACCCAATTGGGTCATTTACCAACAACATTCTTCTGGTTAACTTGCAATTACAGCCTTCGAACGAAGTTGAGTTCAATTCCCAACAATATCTCCCTATGAGCCTTGCATGAAACTCAACTTCCCATTCTTGATCATGTTCGGATTTGTCTCCCTTCTTCTTGCTTTCTCCGGACTTTCGGCTCAAACGTTCACGAAGATCACGGCTCCATCCAATCCTGTTGTGACCGATCACTTCGAGAGCGGGGGTGGAGCGTGGATCGATGTGAACCGGGACGGGTACCTTGATCTCTTCGTCGCAAACGGCAACCTCTCAACCCAGAACAACTCGCGTTACCTTAACGACCTGCACGGCAGCTTCGTCAGGGTAACGACAGGCCCGATTGTCAACGACGGCGGATCCTCCGTTGAAGGCGATCCGCCAGGCTTGATCACCGGCGAGTTCTTTGCATTCAATCAAAGATATTATCCGACAGACACGCTTGAGCCGGGCAGGTACAGGAAAACCCGGGATGCATCGAGAGTGCCGTGTGGTGTGTACGTTTACCGACTGAGTTCGTCGGGCTACCGTCAAACAAAAAAGCTCCTGGTGGTCAAATGAAAAAAAACTCCATATTGCGAATCCGGGTGATTGTCGAACCCCGTATGAGCACGCTCATTGCGAGCGTTGCAATCGCGATGTTCTTCCACACATGGAGGGATGCGGGAGTTGCACAGTCGCGTAGTCCCTGTAAATCACTTCCGGAATTCCGTCAGCTCGATTTCTGGGTGGGGGAATGGGATGTCCGGGATACGAGCGGCGCGGTGATCGGGACGAGTAAAATCCAGCTGATTGAAGATGATTGTGCAATTCTGGAGAACTACAAAGGGAAAAGCGGCTATTCAGGGAAGAGTCTCAACATCTATAACACCGCCTCCGGCAAGTGGAAGCAGTTCTGGGTGGACAATCGCGGCGGCGTTTTGGAATTCGAGGGGCAGAAAATCGGACGCGAGCTGCGATTCCTTGGAGAATCAAAAGATAGCAACGGCTCCAGTGTGCTTGAGAAGCTGACATTCTACGATCTGGACGGAGCAGACGTGCGACAGGTATGGGAGCAATCACGCGATGTCGGGAAGAGCTGGAAGGTAGTGTTCGATGGATTGTACATGAGACGGGAGTGATGCAATGCGAGGACGTTTGCCGTCAGGCGGAGCTGCGATAAATCATAGCAACAAAAGACTGAACGAAATTGCCCAGGCCAACATTGCACGCATGGTCGCTCCGCTGGACGATCCTGTGATGGCCGGCTTCGTCGAGCAGCTTGACTTCATCAACTCGGTCGCCGATCAGAGCCCGGGGTTCATCTGGCGTCTTCAAACCGAGGAAGGAGATGCGACTGCCATCCGGGCTTTTGAGGATGAACGGATTCTCTTCAACATGTCGGTTTGGGAGTCGCTCGAGGCGCTCCACGAGTATGTGTACCGATCCGCGCATCTCGAACCGCTGCGGAATCGACATACCTGGTTCGAGCGCATGGAGCAGTCACACCTGGTCTTGTGGTGGGTTCAGGCCGGACACCGGCCGACGGTCATCGAGGCGAAGCGACGACTGGCGCTTCTTGCGATGCTGGGCCCGACTGCCCGGGCGTTCACATTCCGGGAACCCTTCTCACCGGTCGGCGATCCGATCGACACGACCCTCGGCGCCGACTGGATCGGATGTGATGCTTCGAAGTCAAAATAATTTCATTATTGCGAATGCAAAGACGGAAGTATGATGCTGAGCCGGAGTTTCACCGACAAGAAAGCACAGAAAGTCTCCCAGCGCATGAAATTTTTTAATATCACCCGTAATTCTCTTGACTGGAGCTGGGAATCCTCCCTTGATGAAGGGAAGACATGGAGGCAAAACTGGCTGATACATTACAAAAGGAAGGAGTAACCGATGGAAAAGAAAAATTACAATCGAGTTGGTATTGGTAAGGGTCTGCTGTGGGCGTATCTTTTCTATGCGCAGTATTCATTCGGGCAACCATTCACCAAACTCCCGGCCACCGGCCTCCCGATGCTCACGGACCCTGCAGGCCCAAATTACAGCGGCGTCAGCTGGATTGATTACGATAATGATGGACGCACAGATTTGTTGACGAATGGGAAAAGAATCTACAGGAACTTGGGCAACGGGCAGTTTGCGACAGTGACTCCCGGTTTTACGGGCGGTGGCAGCCAAATCGGCCAGAGCTGCGCCGACTTCAACAACGACGGCAGGATCGACTTCTATTTCGCCGGTGGATCCGGTTCGGGGTCGGTTCTGTACAGGAACGATGGAGGCGGAACGTTCACACTCATCACATCCGGCGACATCGGGATGAGCACGACAAACTTAGGTTTTGGGTGCGCGTGGGGCGACTATGACAACGACGGATACCTCGACCTGGTGATAGCTGCCGCATACGGTTTCGCCGGTATCAACACGCCAAATCGTTTGTTCCATAATAACGGCAACGGCACATTTTCACGTATCGACAGTTCCGTTATCACGTCAGGCCTTGCGGACTACACAGTTCCATCGTGGTCCGATTTCGATCAGGACGGCGACATGGATGCATTTATAGCCGCCGGACCCATTACTTCCCTCGGACCGGATTATTTTTATCGAAACCTGTTGAAGGAAACCGATTCGGCGTATTTTGAATTTCTGGACGCGGCTCCCCTGACAACCGAAAATCGCAATGGACAGATAATAAATTGGATCGACTATGATAACGACGGCGACCTCGATTGCTATATCACTAATTATGGTAACAAGGCGAACGATCTATACCGCAATAATGACACGGCGTTCGTAAAGATGACGTTCTCCGAAGTTGGAACCATAGTCAGCGATGTCGCCTCATCACTGTCGTCCGTCTGGGAAGATTTTGATAACAACGGTACGCTCGATTGTTTTGTCACCAATGACGGCACCACCAGACCGAACCGGCTTTACTTCAATAACGGGAACGGAACGTTCACCTCATACATGACGGGCACACTGGTCACAGAAGTTGGACCGCACAGAGGTGCAGCCGCAGCCGACTATGATGACGACGGCGACGTGGATCTGTTCATTTCGGCGCCGTCGGGAACGAGAGGATTTTACAGAAATGACGTTTCAAACGGGAAACACTGGATCTTTATAGGCTGCATAGGAATTCAGTCCAATCGCTCGGCAATTGGAGCAAAGATACGGGTGAAAGCCACGATACAAGGGACGCCGGTGTGGCAACTTCGCGAGGTTTCGAGCCAGAATAGCTTCGACAGCCAAAATGATTTGCGTGTTCATTTCGGGCTTGGAGATGCGACAGCCATCGATTCGCTTACCATAGAGTGGCCTTCGGGAGCCGGTGAATCCTATTCCAATGTTCAGGCGAATCAGAATTTGACGATCGTCGAAAATGATTCAACGCCGGTGTCATTGGTATTTCCGCCGGACGCCGCGACAAATACTGTTCCCACGCCTGCTCTTCGCTGGAATCAAGACAATGCCGGTGCGCCTTACCAAGTGCAGGTATCCACAGATTCGACATTCGCCACGGGATTGATTGTGAACGACTCGACAGTTACCGACACGGGAATGACATTCAATGTTCTTACAAACAATTCTACGTATTATTGGCGGGTTCGGTCGTTCAGAAGTATTCACAAGACCGTGTGGTCGGTCACGAGGCGATTCACAAATACCATCACGCCCCCGGCGGCTCCAGCGCTTGACGCGCCTTCGACTGGTGCGGTGCACCAGGCAATCTCTCCCGTTTTGAGATGGCGGTCGGTGCAGGCTGCCACCTCCTATCGCCTGCAGCTTTCGGCTGACTCCTCGTTCACCACGGTGGTTGTGGATGATTCGTCGCTGGTCGATACGTTGAGGCAGGTCAACGCGTTACTGAATGATACAAAATACTTCTGGCATGTCCGGGCGACAAATATCGGGGGTTCAAGCTCGTTCTCCGACACACGGTCGTTCACGACAATCATCGACACTCCCGCAAGTCCGCAATTGCTTTCGCCGGGGGATGGATCGACGGATCTTCCGACGAGCCTCACGGTGAGCTGGACCAGGCCCGCATCGGCAGATTCTTTTCGATTGCAAATTTCGACCGACAGCGCCTTTGCGACGAATGTCCTTGCTTCGACCGATACGACCACGACGAGGGAAATTGGACCATTGTCTCATTTGACGCGGTACTTCTGGAGGGTAAATGCGTCAAACATCGGCGGGACGAGTCCCTATTCACTCGTCCGTTCCTTCACGACGATTATCGGGACACCCCCGTTGCTCCTCCCCCCAGACGGCGGAACAGAACCTGTTCTGGCAACACTGCGCTGGTCAAAGGTCACGGGGGCTTCGATGTATCAGGTCGTTCTGTC
>DASYTP010000128.1:0-4730 GCA_036002145.1 Bacteroidota bacterium
GTCCCAATAAATCAAGCCTGCTTTCCCTTCACGGCGTTCGACTTTCAATGCATCACCGCGGAGTGTTGAAGGCGTTTGCTTCCCTAATATGCGATCTGCCTTACGTTCCAGGATCAGGCTCCAGATGGCAATCCACTTGAGATCATCTCCGGCACCTTCGAGAGGCTTTCCGGCGCCGAGCACGACATACTGTGTTCGAATTGCCTGGATCCGCTTCCCATGGATGATGACCATGCCCGTCTTCCTGCTGATCTTGTTTTCAACAAAAAATGCGATATCTCCCCGGCCATCGCCGTTGAAGTCGCCCCTGAAATAAGATGGATAAATCCGGTACGTAACGGTGTAATCGCGGCCGAGATTGTGGGAACTGAATTCCTGTCGCCCCCACCTCGGGAGTGTCCTCCGTTGTGACCAATCGCTCGATTTTTCTTGCGCTGCGATGTTTGAGACGATCAGGAAAGTTGCAAGAAGGGATCTCATAGTCCACCCCCAGTCAAAGTTGTGATGATCATTTTCATCTTGTTCCGGACAACTCCACCAGCCACAAACTCATCTCCGGGACGTAGGTTATCAACGCGAGGGCGATCAGCAGGATGCCGATGAAGGGGAGTGTCGCCCGGACGACTTCGGAAATCGGCTTCTCGAAGCGGAAGCTCGAGATGAACAAATTCAGACCCACCGGGGGAGTCAGGTAACCGATTTCCAGATTTGTCAGGAAAATGATTCCAAGGTGCAACGGGCTGATCCCGTACGCAGTCGCAATGGGGATGATGAGGGGAACCACCACGATGATGGCGGAAAAAATATCCATCATCATGCCGACGATGAGAAGGAAGATGTTGAGGAGGATAAGAAACACTGCCTTGCTGGAAATCAACTCCTGGATCGTCTGGAAGAGCTTCATCGGGACCTCTTCGTCGATGAGGTAGTTGGTAAGCCCCATAGCGCATCCGAGGATCACGATGATTGCCCCGACCAGTATCATGCTTTCTTTCATGATGCGGGGAATGTCGGAAAACAATTTCAAATCGCGGTAGACGAAAACTTCGACGATAAGCGCATAGAACGCGGTGACGGCAGCCGCCTCCGTTGCTGTGAAGAGCCCGCCGTAAATCCCGCCGATGATGAGAAACGGGAGAGGGATTTCCCACGCCGCGTCTGTCACTGCGGCCCTGATGGTGTTCCATTCAAAGGGGATTCTCGGTACTCGCGCTCGCAGCCCGTGACGGATGCTGAACACCGACAGCATGATCACCAGGAGTACCCCCGGCAGGATTCCTGCGACAAACAGTTTATCGATCGTGACGTCCGGAACAGATCCCCCTGCAACCCTCGAGTTCGATGCGACCATCGAATACAAAATCAGGGGGAGGCTTGGAGGGAACAATAATCCGAGGCTGCCCGAAGTGGTGAGGAGCCCGAGCGAGAATTTCTCCTCATATCGCTCCTGGATGAGGATCGGGTAGAGCAGGCCGCCGAGTGCAATGATGGTCACCCCCGACGCTCCGGTGAAGGCGGTGAAAACGGCGCACGAGACAAGGGCGACGACCGCCAGCCCGCCGGGGATCCACCCGAACAATGCCTGAGAGAGCGCGACGAGCCTTTTTGGAGTTTTGCTTTCTGCGAGGATGTACCCGGCGAACGTGAAGAGAGGGATCGCGATCAGCGTCGGAGCACTTGCGAGGCGATACAATTCGACGATAATCGCAGATGTGTCGATCCCCGCGGAGTAAAACGCCGCGAGCGCGATCGCCCCAATGATAGAAAACAACGGGGCACCGAGAAAGGCAAGCGCAACGAGCAGTATGCCGATGACTATGATTTTCATCAGTCGTCGAGTGTGGGCACGTTCGTGGTATGCTGGACGGTCGGTGTCGGGTTGAATGCCTCGATGATGTGTTCCGCAGTCCGGATGAGGAATCGGAGAGACATCAGCCCGAATCCGACCGGGATGATAATCTGGAACCACCAGCTTGCGAATTCCATGTTGCCGATCGTAAACAAGGATCCTCCGGTCGATCGCTCACTTGCAACGAATGTCCAACCGGCATTGGAGAGAAGGGCGCAGATGCTACCGGCGAAGAGGTTTGTGAATACGCGGGCGACGTTTGTAGCGCGAGGTGAAAGAAACCGTGTCACGAGGTCGATGTTGATGTGTTTCTCCTGCTGGGTCGCGATCGAAGCGCCGAGGAAGCCGATCCAAAGCACAAGGTGGCGCAGGAAAGGGTCGACCCAGAGGAGGCCTGTCGCAAAGACGTTGCGAAGGATGACCTGCAGGAAGGCGAATGCGACCATCGCTCCGAGCAGCAAAACGACGACGGCCCGCTCCACAAACAATAACGCGCCGCTGATCGCTTTGATAACTTTCATTTTGACTTGGTGCCGTTCGAGGTGCGGTAGTCGGCCAAAGATTTTTCCAGGCGCCTGAGCAGATCCTCGGAAAACAATTTTCCGGCCAGTCGCTTGCGCGCATCCCTGCCGAGCTGCGCATACGAATCGAGAGCAGCTTGCGAGTTCGGATCAATCACCGTGACGCCGTTCTTTTTCAGCGTCTCAATCGACTTCGCGTTGTCCTCCCGGCTGAGCCGGGTGAGCTTCTGAAGGTACAACCTGCCATTCCGTATGAGGATTTCCTGAAGGTCGGAGGGGATTTCATCAAATTTTTTCTTCGAAATAACAACGGCTCCCGAGGCGTCGGCGAGAGGCGTATTGAGCATGTATTTCACCCGCGTGAACCACTGCAGAACGATTGCCCCGAGAGGCGGGGCATATACTCCGTCGACCAGTTTTGTCTGGAGTGACGTCAGCACGTCGGTGATGGCGAGCGGGATGGGGTGTATGGAAATTTGTCGAAAAATCGCTTCGGCGATCGGGTCGCCTTCCCACATCCACATTTTGACTTTCCTCAGGTCCTCGGGAACTCGCACCGGGGTGTTCGTGTAGATGTACACCCATCCGACTTCGGCCCATCCGAGGTTAATATATCCACCCTCTTCGAACGCCTGCTGAAATTCATGATCGTACGTTTTCAGAATATGATCGACTTCGTCATACGATTTGAAGAGAAACGGGGAGTCGAGGATCCGGACCTTCGA
This sequence comes from Bacteroidota bacterium, assembly GCA_036002145.1. Taxonomy (GTDB): domain Bacteria; phylum Bacteroidota; class Ignavibacteria; order UBA10030; family SZUA-254; genus DASYTP01. The sequence continues at coordinate 3,096 of DASYTP010000128.1, forward strand.
GGCAATCGTCGTCATGCCGACACCCGTGATCCCCGCGCTGTGGAGCTGACCCAGTTTGATTTTTCGGAGAACGTCTTTCTCGTCGCCCTGGACGCCGCCGGAATACATTTTGAATCCGAGTTTGCCGCCGCTCTCCTTGCGTATGGCCTGGTCGAACTCCTTCATGACATTCATCCAGGTGGAGCCTTCGGTCGCGAGCGTCGCGAATTTAATTGTGTACTGCTGCGCGCTCATCGGGACGATGGAGCTCAGCAGGACCAGGCCCAGCAGGAGGGGGCGGTGGAGACGGGCAGTTATCATTATCCGGATCATGCGCACCGATTTCACTTAAAGTTGTTAGAACAATTGGTTGGTTCTGGCCCGGAGGAGTATTGCTTTCTTTTTGGCAATCGAATTCGACAGGCGGGCCCTGGGCAAAATGTCGATCGAGGCAGAGTCTACCATTGCCAGGCACTGTTCGAACAATTCCTGGTTCTGTGCCTGGACGGCATAGGAGCGGGCGTAATAGACATACGTCATAAGAAATTTTCCGCCGTTGATCTTCAAACACTGTTCGAAATGACGTGCAGAGGCATCGAGATCCCCGCCGAGAATTTTCGGACGACTGCCGTCCAGCGTTCCCAGGAAAAAATGCGCGCCGCCGTAGAAGTAGGTGGAATCTTTTTCAAGCACGAATTTCATCATTGCCTCGACTTTCGGGAGCTCGGCGATCGCCGAGGGATCTGTCAAGCTCCAGCTGATGTAGCTTCCCCAGCCGACCGCCGTCCAGAAGACCGCAGGGACTGAGGCACGGGGCAAGGTTGAGAGGGCAATCTGAAAATCTTCGACGCTTTTCTCATGAGCAAGGGCAAAAGCGCGATGCCGGTCGAGGATTCTCATGCCGTAATCGCGGCCGCGGAGATAGAACAATTTCGCCCGTTCAACGCTGTCGTCCTCGGCGAACCCGAGTGCGTAGCTGGCGTAACCCTGCGAGGCAAGGAGGAGGTAATGCTCGTTGTCGGGATCACTCTTCAGGATGGATTCAAGAAGTTTGAGATTCGATGCGATGCTCTTTTCCGCGATGTCCAGATCCTGTTCCTCGTTCAGGACCTCGAACCCGTTGTCCATAATGCCACCGAGAGAACTTATGGCGATCTGCTGAATGCAGCCCGCATAGAGGAAGGCGAATAATATGGCAGATGAAGCGAATTTCATTCGATACCGGCGTTGACGACGAATATACAAAATCTTGTGAGAAAGTAAAATTTGGTAGTCGCTCATTATCTCCTTCTCGAGTCACACTTTTAGATGGAAGGCAACTAGACACCTGCCCTGCGTCTGTCCCACCGCCCGAATGTGATTTTTAGAAGAGGAGGAGTTATTAAGGTCGTTGCAATGACCATCATTACTATTGCTGAGAAAGTTCCCCCGTCAATGACTTCCAAACTTCTGCCGATGCTGGCAAAGATGAGCCCCACCTCACCACGTGGAATCATTCCAACTCCGACCGTCAATCGATCCAGGCCTTTCTCTATGACCCCGAGACTGCAGATTTGTTTACCAATGACCGCTACCAGGGTAATGCCACCTGCCATGCCGACCACTGAAAGATCGGCAAACGTTTCAAGTCGCACTTGTATTCCCATCAGCACAAAA
>DASYTP010000129.1:0-2085 GCA_036002145.1 Bacteroidota bacterium
GGATCCTATGAAGCGCTTTGCCATACTGCATTGCAGCTTGATTATTCCGATGGTGATTATGCACCAGGTGGGCTATTCCTCCGACACGAAGAGGAACCGTGCTGAACGTCTCAGCGCTGATTCACTTTTTCAGAAGCCACACGATACCTATCCGGATCAGTGGTTGAAATTTGTCCCTTCCCCGATGACCCCCTCGCTCCCGACGCCGACGCGGTCGGGTTCAGGATCAGCATACACGAACATCAACCTCTCCGGAGAAAGCTCGCCCCAGAACGAGCCATCGGTGAAGATCAGCCGCAAGGATCCCCTTCGGGTTGTGGCGGCGTGGCGCGATTTCCGAACGGGTGTGACACCCGCTGTAAGACGCGTTGGCTACAGTTTTTCGACAGATGGCGGCGAGAGCTGGGCGACAAGCGCGCTGTTGCCCTCTCACAATGCCACCTACCCGCGAACAAGCGATCCGGCGGTAGGAGTCGATACGTCCGGGAATTTCTACATCGCGACGATTTCCATCACCTCGGGGGACAACTTCGGCAAGATCGTCGTCTACAAGTCGATCGATGGAGGGGTGACGTTCGATAGCGGCTCCGTCGCACCGGCTGATACCAGTACAGCGTTTTTTGACGACAAGGAGTACATAACCTCCGACCTGAATGAGGGAAGCCCCTACGCCGATCGCATCTACATCAGCTGGACGCGGTTCGGCTCACCGGGAGGAATGTTCCTTACCTACTCCACCGATGAGGGAGCGACCTGGAGTTCTCATACGACAATCAACGATGCGGGCAACAGCGGCCAGGGATCAGATCCTTGTGTTGATCCGGATGGCAATCTCTGCGTTGTCTGGTATGGAGGTCCCATTCCTGCAATTTTATTCGACAGGTCAACCAATGGAGGCGTAAGCTTTGGGCCCGACGTTGTCGTCGATACTATCTTTGGAAGTTTCGGCGGGTTCCCTTCCATCGAAGCGGATATCAGCGGCGGTTCGCGAAATGGATATTTGTACACAGCATACTCCGACGGGAGAAACGGCGACCTTGATGTGTTCCTCAAGTCGTCATCGAATGGCGGCGCAACCTGGTCCGCGCCTGTGAGAATAAACGATGACTCGACGGGAAACGGCAAAGACCAATACTGGCCATGGATTGCCGTCGATGAACTGGGGACGGTTGCTATTCTCTATTACGACACAAGAAATACACCGGATAATACAATTTCTGAAACGTATGTTGCCCGTTCGACCGATGGGGGGTTGAGCTTCATTAATGAGCTTGCGAGCACTGCTCAATCGCCGCACAATGCGCCCAACGGCGACGTCCGGTTCGGTGATTATATTGGAATCGACGCGTGGGGAGGAAAAATTATTCCGGTATGGACTGATGAGCGCGCCGGCGGATTCGATATGGATATTTACTCGGCATCAATCGATCGTGACTCAACGTCATCACTGGCGGTGAAGATGCATGCCGGTTGGAATATGGTCTCCCTGCCACTCAGCGTGACCGATTCGAGTGTAGCTGCACTCTTCCCCACGGCAGTTTCCTCTGCCTTTGCGTACGAAGGATCTTATGTGCAGAATGACACGATGAGGCCTGGGCGCGGTTATTGGCTGAAGTTCGATAGTGTGGAAACGGTCCAGTTTTCAGGGGCAGCAGCATCACAAATCACGATTGGTGTGATCGGAGGGTGGAACCTCATAGGATCGGTCTCTCAGTCCATTCCCGTAACGCAGGTATCCTCTGTTCCGCCGGGACTTATCACTTCAGAATTTTTCGAATGCAACGGCTCGTACGTTGTGGGCGACAGTATCGATCCGGGAAAAGGTTACTGGGTAAAGGTGAACCAGGGGGGAGAACTCATACTCTCATCCTCAGCCGCCGCTCTTGCCGCGGCCCGCATCCGGATACTACCGACAAACGAACTCCCTCCGTCGGCGCCCGGCGACGCGATCACCTCCCGAGGAAGTCCGGACCAATCGCCAATCCCCAATCGCTTTGCCCTTTACCAGAACTATCCCAACCCGTTCAATCCCACTACGGTTATTCGTTATTGGTTACCCGTTAATGGTTATGTTACGCTCAAGGT
>DASYTP010000130.1:0-10495 GCA_036002145.1 Bacteroidota bacterium
AGCTCAGCAATGCGCTGTGACGAAAATCGAATGTCGAAGACGCCAACAGGCGGAGGTGGCGGCAAGTTAAAATGATCGGGTGACACAGCCCCATTTCGTACTCCGAAATAGATTGACTGACTATTGTCATTCATATCGGAAAATGTAAGCTTGTTGAGCCCGTCAAGTTCTTTCATAATCAGCGTCGCTGGGGCGTTCCTGGCGGTCGAGGAACTGGACGAAAGCACGCACAGCCCCGCGGCAGCTGCATTGATCCAGTATGCGTGTCCCGGAATGATCGAATCGGCAGGATGGTAGGATCCGTCGTAACCGTAAACGGAATTAAGTGTCGTGCCGATTGTCTGAATATCCACTACCCCTATCCTCTGCGAGATGGAGCCGATCATGTTCCATCCGGCGGCAACGTCGATCGTGTCAACGGGGATCGGCGCTCCATCGAGCGTGTCTGTGTGAGTCGAGTTGAACTTCAACCAATACCCCGTTCCGTTCTTCAAACGGCTGCTGAGCTGATACCCCGTCGGGGGAACATACGCGAAAGCATTGCTCACAGCATCCGGGAAGAGCCGGGAAACTGAATCGTTTTGAGCCTCGATCGGATTCGATACCATATTCCAGGATTCATTCACCTGCACGGTTACATAAATAATTGAGCCTTGGGTGATCTTGATCGCGTACGATTTCTCCCCGCCACAACCGTTGGAATCCGTTGCCGTGATGACGACGTTTACGCTTTCTGCCAACGTCGGCGTTCCCGAGATGAGCCCGCCGGGCGAAAGTGCCAATCCGTGTGGCAATGAACCTGATGTAACGATAAAAATGTAAGGCGCCGTGCCGCCGATGGCGGACAGGGTTTGAGAATAGGTCGAGCCGACAGAATCACCCGGAAGGGTGGGCGGTGACATCGAGATTGCCGGGCAGGTGGCTGACAGGGATATCAATGCCGTGTCTGCCCGCGCCTGGTCGTCACCGATGATCGCCGCAATATTTCTGGATCCGGGCGGTGTGTTGAGACCTACAGTAGCGAGGAACGAGAACACGTTATCGCCGGCAGTCGTGTCGCCGTGTGAGCCGTCGTCGAAAAACATCTGTGAAGCCGGGCCTCCGATTGGCCTGAGATCGCCGTTGACTGTCAATCCAGTGCTGGCAGGGTTGGTTCCTGGCGTTACCGTCACTCGAAGCAACGTCGAAGCTCCGGCCGTTACTGTTTGAGGATTTGCGGCGCCTACCCCTGAAGGGTCGGTTCCTGATATACCGAACGGTGTGATCGAGAAGTCATCGATCGACAGGCCGTCATCGGCACTCGTGGCGTTGAAATCTGTCCAGCGCAGGAAGAACGTCGCGCCGTTCGCAATGTTCAGCCCGGTTACGGTGAAGCTCAGGTCTGTCCGGTTTGGAGAAGCATTTCCATCGAGTGCCCCGGTTGCGCCGGTTGTCGTCGGACTTGAGAAATCGAGATTGTTGATGTCTGAGTATGTCCCGGTCGTGAGGTCGGTTGCATCCGTACTCATCTGGAAATCGATTCTGTCTGTGCGTCCGATCGTTCCGAGCCGCCACTGCTCGCCGGTGTAAGCAACCACCAGTGAAGTAATAACCGAGCCGGTATTGTTTCTGAATCCTCCCCCGATCATTGCCGCCAGGGTTCCGGACTGCAGCATCCCGAGTGCTCTCTCGCTGCTGCTTGTCGAGCCGAAGCTATAGGTATCGCCGGTATTGCTTGAGCCATTGCCCGAGTTGTAGGTCGTATTGGCGTTCGACCCCGATTCGCTGAACAACCATCCGGCCGGCAACACAGTCGAGGTGCCCGAGCTTGCAAGCGTGCTAAAATTCTGGGTATAGGGAACGCCCGGGGATGAAAGTGGTATCAGCGTAGTGTCAACGGCGTTGATCGTTAGGGCATAGGCCAAACTTCCCGTGCAGTTGCTGTCGTCGGTGACTGTCACGGTGAAATTCGAAGTGCCCGCGGTTGTCGGTGTGCCAGCGAGGAGACCACCCGTCGACAAGGAGAGCCCAGTCGGCAGCGATCCGCTCGTCACCGCGAATGCGTAGGGAGCTGTTCCACCGCTCGCCGTGATCGTTTGGTTGTAGGCAGTGCCTTCGGTCCCTTCGGGCAGGGAGGCCGGCGCCAGCATGATCGCCGGGCAGCCTGGAGCGGTGATCGTAAGAATCGCGCTTGCGCCGGTCGTCGATTGACCATCCGGGTTGGTGATCGTAACGGTCCGGCCGCCTGGTATTGCACCGGCTGCGACGTCGATGTTCAATGTCACTTGCGTTGGATTAGTATATGTCACGTTATTAACGGTGATCCCGCTGCCGCTCACACTCGCCGATATATGACTGAGAAACCCGGAACCCGGATCAAAAAATTCGGAACCGCCCGATGATGTCCCCGTAACGGTAACGTCCGTATTCGTGGAACCTGCCGCAAGCGTCGAAGGAGAAGCCGCTGATGCGGTGGCAGGCACTGGCGCGAGAAGCTTTGCGACCCTGCATCCATAGGAGTTCGTCGAGTCGCAGAATTGCTGGATCGTCCACATCGTCATATCATCGTTCGGATCGAGACTCGTATAGGAGTAATCACCCCAGCGCCGTCCTCCTGTGCCTCCCGGATCACCGGACGGGTTGTACGCGGTCGAGCTTCCTGTGAACAACGCCGGTATTTGCATAACACCTTGAGTGTCGTTTCTCAAACGACCGACCGTCCCTGCGTTGATGCGCACGCTGGTGCCCGCCGTGCTGAATCCGAGAGCAGCGTGACCCTGTCCCGACACCATGATCGTTGGCATCCAATAGTTGCGCTGGTTTCCATCGTTTGGTGCTGTCGGATCGAATACTGTCCCTGATTGAGCGACAGAAGGTGTTGTGCCCAGGTTCTGAATTTCATACCACCTGATGCCATCACGCGTCGTGGTGCCCGTGGCTACTCCGAGATTGCTTACCAGGATGTTATGCGCCGTCCAAAGTCTCCCGTTGCGGATCACGGCAGCATAGAGCCGGTCATCGATCGCATCAAGCCTGCCGTTTGTTCCCCCGGTATTTCCCAGGTGCGGAACGGTTGCCGGGAATGAAGTTGCCGGTACGGTCAGTGAGATATTTGACGAAATCGTCGGGGTCCCGCCGGGATTGCTCACTTTGCGTAAAATCAGTGTGCCGAATGTCGCAAAATCGACACCGATGAAGTATCCCTGGGTCGCGGAAGCGTCAAAATTATCCACCCCTTGTGGCGCGTAAGGTCCAACCGCTGTCACCGTGCTTACCAGGTTTCGAAACGCGGTGACGACGATTGGTCCTGCGCCGAGGATCGAACTTTTCCTCACGACGAATGCAGTTGTGTTCACAAAAGATCCTGAAGCGTCGAACATGTTCGCGCCGATGTAGAGCGCATTGACATCGACTCCGAGTGTAGGGTAATCCGCGAAGTCGCCCGCGTTCCCGATTGGCGCAACGGAATCCTGCTGGAAATAGAAATTCGTCCACACGGTCCCTGGTGCGATCGTGCTTGCATCACTGACCGCAAGCAGGACGCGATTTGGTTCCGTCCCCGCCAGTCCCGGGACATCGATGATCGTAACGATCCAGCGTCCCGACGAGCGATCGTAACGAATCCGTGGGTCGCTTGTAAAATTGCTGTCAATCGGCGGCGTCATTACGGCGCTGAAAAAGTTGTCCATGGATGTATTCAATACGCCGTCGGCCAACCCTGTCGACTTGCTGAATGTGACGATCCGCCCGTTCACCGCGACGATATATTGCGTTGATCCGACGTCCCCCATGTTATCGGGAGGAAAGGAGAAAGTCGGATTCGTGCCGCTGAGCGTTGCTCCCGTAAAGCTCGTGGATACAGTCTGAGGAGTAAATGGCAATCGGGGCCTCTTTGAATTCATCCACAACTTGATTTGTTCCAAAGTTGCCGCCGGGGCATCGGGAGATTGAGGATTCTGCGGAAGGTGTTCACGATCAACCTCGAATTCGAGCGCCCTTCTGAATCGCGGTGATTGTGCTACTGTTCGCCCTTGTTCAGCCGTCATGATCTCCGATGTCAACCTGCTTGTACCGGTCCCGCCTGTCCAGGGAATGCCTTGAATTTCACCGTCAGACTTGGTGGGTTGCGCGAAGGAGAGTGCGCCCGGTGTAACGGTTATCAGAAGAAGGAACAAGAGTCGGATCGTAGCCCTCGAGGCGGTTCTCTTCCCATCGGACCCGTTCATGTCTTTCGATCCTCCTTTGAGCCTACGCCTTATCCCGCGGTTCGTACTGTGAGTGGGGGGACTCGTAACTGAGGAATTAATTCGCGTTGCCTTCTGTTCTTCGCATTGAATGGACACGTCCCGGCAGTTTTTCATAATCTCAAACTAAGCTTTACTGGAACTAAAATCAAGGAAAATGTTCCCATTGCATTTGGGGAGATTTTTCTTTATCATAGGTTAGCTACATGACTCAGAATCCGCGTAATCTTCGTTCTCATCTGTCTTCGGACGCCCCCACCCATCGCCTCGGGACCGTTGCGTCTGTCTTCCTGGCCATCACGTTGTTCGGGTGTTCTACCTATCAGAATATCACCGGCTATTTTAACACATACTACAACGCCAAGAAAGTCTTCGCTGATGCGGTCATCGAAGTCGAAAACTCGTCGGCAAGGCAGCGTGACTCGCTCTATTTTGTTCCTTATGGCAGCGGTACCGCGGCTGACGCAAAGTTTGAAAAAGTGATCGAGAAGTGTTCAAAGCTCATCGAGTCGTACGAGAAAAGCGCGTGGGTGGATGACGCCATACTCATGATAGGGGAATCGTACGTGTACAGGGGCGAGAACGAATCTGCCCGCCGGAAGTTCCGCGAGTTGCTTGATAATTTTCCGACCAGCGATCTCGTGCGGCAGGCAAAACTCTGGGATGCGAAGGCCGCATATTTCATGAAAAAGGAAGCTGACGCCCTGAAGATCACGAAAGAGCTTTTCGACGAATCACGGAGTGAAGGTGATAACGACGTGCTCTTCGAGCTCTTGATGCTGGAGGCGCAGATCGCATCTGAAAACGGAGATTATGCCGCGGCAGCGACACAGTATTCTCTTGCTTCTCAAACCCCCGTTGATGACGGTCTGCGTGCGAGGGCGCAGTTTCAACTTGGAATCATGTACGAACGACAGGGTGATCCGAAGAAAGCAGCCGAGGCGTATGGCGGCATGAAAGCCTTCAATTCTCCTTTCGCGCTCGAGTTTCAGTCCCGGTTGAAATACGGACGAATGCTCACTGCGTCGCAACAATATGATAAGGCATTAATCGTGCTGGACGAGTTGTTCGAAGAACAGCTGAAAACCGAAGAACGCGCGCTCGTCGATCTTGAGATTGCCAACACCCATTGGGCCCGGGGGGATTCCTCCGATGCGTTCGCACTCTATTCGTTAATAGATACGACATATGCCCGCACTGATGCCTCTGCAAAAGGATACTACCAGCGCGGCGTGATATACGAGAAGACCTTTCTCGATCTTGAGAAAGCAAAAGAGTTTTACGCAAAGGCGAAAGACGAATTCGGGCAATCCGAGGTAACACCGCTCGCGCAAAGAAGGTCGAATACATTGACGAATTACTTCAAACATCGTCAGGACATCCTGCTGTACGACAGCTTACAACGGGTTGCCAGTCATTTTGACTCATTGAACTCACAGCCTGACAGTGCCGGCGCGGCAACTGACACGACAATGTCAAGGGGTGAGGAGAGCGAGGATAGCATCAGCCTCCCAACTGTCACGCCGAAAAGCAGTAGCGCTCCCGGCAGCGCCGATTCATCTGAATCACTCGATCCGACGAAGGAACTTCCCGATTCGCTCGGTCAGGAGATTCCACCGGCGCCGGATGAAGCAACAGATGACGAACGGGAAGTCGGCCGACGCAGGGAAGGGAGAAATACTGCGATGAATCAGGCACTCTCCGATTCCATTCTGGACAGAGTTTCGTCGGGGAAAAAGGATTCACTGACGGCAACGTTCCCTCAGAGAGATACTTCCAAAACTGCCCGGATGACGACCAAAGCCCCGGCGGCTCCCGTCCTTTCCGCCGATTCGATAAAGTCTCTATTGGCGCGGGCGAAATTCGAGCTTGGCGCAATTTTATTCCTGGAGCTCCAGCTCCCTGACTCCGCGCTCCTCTGGTATCAGCAGGTGGTTCGAGAAAGCCCCAACTCACCGATCATTCCCCGGACTCTGTATGCTATGGCGGAAATTTACCGCACAAAGGGGGATAGCGCGCAAGTAGATTCGATGCACGACATTCTCGTCGCCCGTTATCCGAAATCAGAGTACGCCGCCCAGGCGATGAAGCTCAGGGGCTTGAAATCCGAAGCCTCAGCCCGGGATGCGGCACTGGTGCACTACGAGAAGGCTGAACGTCTGCTCGGTGAACGCAAGACTGAGGAGTCGATTCAGACCCTTCTGGAAGTCATCGCTCAGTATCCCGCTTCTCCACTCAAGCCCCAGGCCATGTATACAATCGGCTGGATCTACGAGAACCCTCTGATGAACAACGACAGCGCGGCTGCATGGTACGATCGGCTCGTGAAAGAATATCCCGGGTCGGTATATGCCGCGGCAGTCCAGGCAAAATTGGCGGTCAAAGCCGATCCCAAAGCGTTGGATCGGTATGTGAAGATCAAGGAAATTCACGGGCTCCAGCCGGAACAATCTGACCGGCGGATTAAGGAGACAAAGCCACGCGGCAAGGAAAAAGGCGCCGGCGATGAAGAGCTCCAGAACGGCAGAAGAAATCGCGAGAGGGACGTTGAGGAAGACGAAGAGGAGGAGGAGGAACAGGATAACGCGGACGAAGACGATGATAACTAAAGGAAGTCTACATCCCGTTCCCCGGAAATGATTCAGCTTCGCTGTCCCGTCACCGCCGTACACGCCGCAGCTCCCAACATTTTCATTCTCTCATTTCACGCACCGCAAATCGCCTCATCTGTTTTACCCGGACAGTTTGTCAATGTTAAAGTTAACGACCTGTATTACCCGCTCTTGCGCCGTCCGTTCAGCGTCTATCATGTTTCGGGGGGAACGGTTCAGCTTATCTTCAATGTCGTCGGTGTGGGGACGAAAGCTTTGTCGGAAAAGCACATCGGCGATGAGATCGATGTGTTGGGTCCGCTGGGATGCTCATACAAGCTTGATGGCGATTATGAATCCGCCATCCTCGTCGCCGGAGGATTGGGCGTCGCCCCCCTCCCCATGATTTCCGCCGCATTGAAGGATACGTCGAAACACATTGTCACATTTCTCGGGGCCCGGACAAGGGACCAATTGGTGCCGGTGTACCTCGAAAATCTCCACACTTCGGCCGATGATGGCACGGGAGAATTCCACGGGACCGTTGTCGATTATCTCCGATCAGAGCTGCAGAAGCGGAAGTTCCGCAAGCCGAAGATTTTTGCATGCGGCCCAAACCCGATGTTGAAAGCGCTCTCCGAATTAGCTGAGGAATACCGGATTCCATGTGAAGTTTCGCTTGAAACGGTGATGGCATGCGGCATCGGGATCTGTCAGGGTTGTCCGGTGGAAACGGTCGATGGTGAAAGGAAGTATTCCCTTATTTGTAAAGAAGGCACAGTGTTCGATTCAAAAAAAATACGGCTAAGCTGATGGTGACGACTCAAATCGCCATCGGCTCATTGACATTGAAAAATCCGGTCCTCGTGGCGTCGGGAACATTTGGATACGGCGATGATTGCGCAGGAACAGTCGACATCGGCCGGCTCGGCGGCATCGTCACGAAGTCGCTTTCTCTGAAGCCGCGCGATGGAAATCCGCCGACGCGCATCGTCGAGACGGCGGGCGGGATGTTGAACTCCATCGGCCTGGCGAACATCGGTGTGCAGAAGTTTATCGATGAGAAGCTTCCATTCCTTCGAAACGTTGCGACGGCGGTTATCGCGAACATTGCGGCAAGTTCCATTGAAGAGTACTGCACGGTGCTCTCCCTGCTTGAGGAGCAGCAAGGTATCGATGGGTACGAGATCAACGTCTCATGCCCGAATGTGAAGGAAGGCGGGCTGAGTTTCGGGACGAATTGCGGCACGGTTGCGGAGATTACAAGACGACTTCGAGCTCTCACAAGGAAGACGCTGATAATCAAGCTGACCCCGAACGTCACGCACATTTCGGAGTTCGCGCGCGCCGTTGCAGACGAAGGGGCGGATGCAGTCTCCGTCATCAACACGCTGATCGGCATGGCCGTGGACGCAAAGAGCCGCAAGCCGAGGCTTTCCACCGTCACCGGCGGGCTCTCCGGACCTGCAATCAAGCCAGTTGCTCTCGCCAAAGTGTATGAGGTCGCACAGGCCGTGAGCATACCCGTAATAGGTATAGGTGGAATCATGACGGCAGAGGACGCGATAGAGTTTCTCCTCGTCGGGGCTTCGGCAATCCAGGTAGGGACCGCAAACTTCATCGATCCCGCAGCCGGCGTGAAGATTGCAGAGGGGCTTGAGGCATATTGCGAACACAATGCGATTCCCGACATCCGACAGCTTGTAGGCGGCCTGAAGGCGTCGAAAGAACTTTCGGCGATAAGCAGCTGGCTCTAAGAGCTCATCCCTCCCGTAACGTGTCCCGCTTCGAGAAAACAATTCAGTTCCTGTACGATCTTCAGCTGTTCGGCATCAAAGTCGGATTGAAGAACATCCGCACCCTATGCGGCGTATTGAATCACCCGGAGAGGGAATTTCCATCCATACATATCGCCGGCACAAACGGCAAGGGCTCGACGGCGTCGATGATCGCTTCGATTCTGAGCGCATCGGGCTACCGCACAGGGTTATACACATCGCCCCATCTACTTCAATTCAATGAGCGAATCCGCATCGACGGCAAACAAATTTCCGATGAGGAAATTGGAGAATACACAAAGTTCCTCACACCGGCCATAAACAAAATGAAGGCGACATTTTTCGAGGCGACCACCGCGATCGCCTTTAAGCATTTCGCGGATCGTAACATCGACATCGCGGTGATAGAAACCGGCCTCGGAGGAAGACTGGATGCGACCAACGTCGTCACGCCGTTACTCAGCATCATCACCAATATCGGACTCGATCACACCGAATATCTCGGGAGTACGTATGCACATGTTGCACGTGAGAAGGGTGGAATCATCAAGAAAGGGATCCCTTGCCTTACCGCGACGACGGAGCCATCAGCACTAAAAACACTCGAGCGAATCGCAAAGGCGAGAGATTCTCAGCTTTTTCAAGCCGAGACCGCCTCTGACGTGGAGATCCTCGAAAGTACTCTGCGTGGACTCAAGGTCACAATCCGCCCCACAGCCCGTGCTGGATTTCGGCTCCGCCTCAACATTCCGTCCCGCACTCCGCGCGGGATTTCGGCTCCGCCTCAACAATCCGTCCCGCACTCCATGCGGGATTTCGGCTCCGCCTCAACAATCCGCAATCTTATCCTCCCCCTTCCCGGCTCCCATCAAATCCCCAACCTTCAGCTTGCCCTTCTTGCGATCCAACACCTGAAGGAACATATGGGATTTAATAGAATCTCGTCGTCGAACATACGGAAGGGCTTGGCGAAGATCCGGAGGTTTTCCGGCATCAGGGGACGACTCGATATTATTCGCCTCTCGCCTCTCGTTATTGCCGATGTTGCACATAACCCCGCAGCGGTGTCAACCCTGGTCGATGTCCTAAGCCACCTCATCAACCGGAAGTGTCTTGTCGTTTTTGGAGTGATGAAAGACAAAGATTATCTTGATATGGCCCGTCGGCTGGCACATATCTCCCGGTTGACGATAGCAGTGCAGCCTGCGACGGATAGAGCGTTGGCAAGTCGTGAGATCGCGAGGATATTCCGCGGCGATCACGCCGCATCGACCGACGGCGGAAGCGTTGCAAAAGGTTTGGCCACTGCCTTGCGGAGAGCGAGGGATAAGGAGCCGATTCTCGTCACTGGCTCGCACTTCGTCGTGGGAGAGGCGATGAAGCACCTCGGCGTCAAAGTCTAAACGGGTTCATTTTTGACTGCCCGCTGCTGATTGAGAATGTGAGGAAAGATTTGCATCTTGTTCGTGCGGAGAGGAGCTGTGACCTGTTCGCTGACTAACTGGATTAAATTGGAAAGGTACAACAATGATGAATCTAAAATATGTGGTGATCGGGGTTCTCCTGGCGTGCGTGCTTCCGCCCCTCGTGCACACGCAGCCAACAAGAACCGCGGGCGATTCGACAACCTTCGACTTCTGGATCGGAGAGTGGGATTTGCGATGGTCGTTCGGTGACAGCGCTGCCGGTCATGGGCGGAATACGCTGACGAAGATTCTCGACGGCACTGTGATCGAGGAGCAGTTCGAGGCACTCACGGGTTCGATTGCCGGTCTCAAGGGGATGAGCCTCTCGGTCTTTACGCACAACGATGGACGATGGCACCAGACATGGGTCGACAACGACGGCAGCTACCTCGATTTTGCCGGAGGTTTGATGGGTGACAAGCCGTTCTTTGAGCGGC
>DASYTP010000131.1:0-4543 GCA_036002145.1 Bacteroidota bacterium
GCAATAACGTATCATCAACTTTCGATAGTAAATTCCGACAGTGGCGCGATCCTCAGAGTTTACCTGGATATTTAGTTCGTAGTTGACTGTCCGTGGTCAACCGTCAACTACGAACTATCAACCGTCAATTACGAACTGACAACCGTCAACTACGAACCAACTTCATGCTAAAAAAACTCGACCAATACCGCTTCATCATCCCTACCTCCTACAAACAGGGAATGAGGATAGAAGGATTGATCTATGCGAGCGATGAGCTCGTGAAGCAGATCGAGAAGGATCAAACGATGGACCAGGTTGCAAATGTCGCAACGCTTCCCGGCCTGGTCGGCCGGTCTCTCGCGATGCCCGATGCACATCAGGGGTACGGCTTCTGTATCGGCGGCGTTGCTGCTGCGGACGTCAACGAGGGTATCGTCTCCGCGGGCGGTGTCGGGTTCGACATCAATTGCGGGGTGCGGTTGCTTGCCTCACCGTTCGAGGTGAACCAGGTCCGGCCCAGGCTCGAGACGCTCCTGAACCGGTTGTTCCGCGATATTCCGTGCGGGACGGGAAAGAAAGGCCTGCTTGAGATTGCACGGGGAGAACTCGACAATGTTTTACGCGAAGGAGCACAATGGGCGGTAAGGAACAAGTACGGAACGGAGGGGGACATTGCCCGCATCGAAGATTACGGAAAGATCCCGAACGCAAACCCCGCGCTCGTAAGCGATCGGGCGAAGGACCGCGGCCATCATCAGCTCGGCACTCTCGGTTCCGGCAACCATTTCCTCGAGATCCAGTATGTAGAGGAAATTTTTGACGAAGAAATTGCGACGAAATTTGGCGTCCACGACCAGCAGATCGTCGTTCTCATTCACAGCGGTTCGCGAGGGCTCGGACACCAGGTTTGTACCGATTACCTCGATCTGATGCAGGGCGGCATGAAGCGGTATGGCATCTCGGTCGTCGATCGACAGCTTGCCTGCGTACCCGTTAACTCCAGGGAGGGACAGGATTACCTCCAGGCGATGGCTGCTGCGGCGAATTTTGCATTCGCCAACCGGCAGATGATGACACATTGGACGCGTGAAGCATTTGCACATGTGCTCGGTAACGGCGGACTGCGCATCGTTTATGATGTCTGTCATAATATCGCCAAGTATGAGGATCACGAGGTTGACGGCGCCCGCAAGAAAGTGCTCGTGCATCGAAAAGGTGCGACGAGGGCTTTTCCCAGGAATCATCCAGTGCTGCCCGATGAGTTGCGATCGGTCGGACAACCGGTCCTGATCCCCGGGAGCATGGGGACCAACTCGTATATTCTGGTAGGGACCGAACAGGCGATGAAAGAGACCTTCGGCTCCTGCTGCCATGGCGCGGGGCGTGCGAAGAGCCGCACTCAGGCGAAGAAGGAAACGACTGCGGACGAATTGTTGCATGACCTGAAGCAGCGAGGGGTACTTGTGCGAGGTGAAACGCGATCCGGCCTGACCGAAGAGAAGCCGGATGCTTACAAGGATGTCAGCCAGGTTGTCAACGTCGTACACGGCGCCGGGATTGCAAAAAAAGTCGCAAAGCTCAAACCAATCGCAGTCATGAAGGGCTAGTCTGGTGCAACGGAAATTCAATGAATCTCAACAAAAAAAAATCCTGACTCCGACGAAGCCTCCACTCGTTGAAGATCGCCGAAATGTCGCCCCGGCGTAGTATCGGGGCCATCAATCCGCAATCAAAAATCCGAAATCCGCAATTCACCACACGTGCTCACCCAAAATCAACAAAAAGCCCTTGATTTCCGCTCCCATCTTTCCATTACCGCCAACGCCGGGGCCGGGAAAACTGCAGTTCTTGTCCAGAGATTCATTGAGATTCTTCTCCGGACTCCCACTCGAATCAACGAGGTTGTTGCAATTACTTTTACGGAGAAAGCGGCCAGCGAGCTCAGAAAAAAAATTGCAGAGAAGGTGGAGGAGGGAGTTCATCATGCGGCGACGCCCGGTGAGAAGCAAGTATTCAAGCGAATACGTGATGAGCTGGCATCGGCAATCATCGGAACCATCCATTCATTTTGTGCCCGGCTGCTCCGGGAGTACCCGGTTGAAGCCGACGTGGATGCTGCATTTACCGTGCTCGAGGGAGTCGACCAGCGCCTCCTCGTCGAAGATGCGTTGCAGGAGACATTCGAGCTGATCCTGAGCGATAATGGCGCGTCCTCTCAGCGAAGCGCATTCCTGGATCTTGTCGGGATGTTGGGACGGACGACGGTTCAGCAGTATCTGAACGTCATGCTGACCAGGCGCGAACAAATCGAAAGGCTGATCGCCGGTCCCCTGGCAGAGAACCGACCCGATGAAGAGATACTCCAGGAACGGAAAAGCCTTCTCGTCCTGGAGGCCTCACGTCGCCTTGAAGAAGGAGAATGGCGAAAGTCGTTATCCAGAATTGTCGTTGAAGCAAAGGGCAAATCTGCTCCCGAAGTGAAAGAACGGTTGGATCAATGGACTCCGACCATGGATCCTGCGGCGATGATCGCAATTTATAAGCAGATCTCCGATCTCGTCTTCACAAAGAAGGGCACACTCCGTGAGGCATTCGTCGGCGCCGGCATGGAGGGGTCGAGCACAAAGACAGAATGTGAAGCTCTCTCCGGCTTTCATGCAGAAATCGGACAATTGATAAGTGATCTTACCGATCCTCTGGCTGCCGAGGCCGAACGCGGTCTCCTCCGGTCAACCCGTATACTGCTTCATCTTTATCGACGGTGCACCGAAGTTTACGAAGTAAAGAAATCTCAATTCGGCTTGCTCGATTTCGAGGATCTTCAGCTGAAAGCGAGAGGGCTGCTCCGCAACGACGAAATTCGTGGCAGGCTCGCGGGCAAGTTAAAGCATATCATGGTTGATGAATTTCAGGATACCAACCGCCTGCAGTACGAGATTCTGCAACTCCTCGTCTCCCACTATGCCACCGGCAACCTGTTCATCGTCGGTGATCCAAAGCAATCCATTTACGGCTTTCGCAATGCGGAGGTCGAAGTGTTCGAGAAGGCGAGGAGGGAAATTGCTTCTTCGATCACTCTCTCAGAGAGCTTCAGGCCTCTCCCGAATCTGGCGGCATTCGTGAACAGGGTATTCTCACGGCTCATGGGGCATTCCTCCTCGCCTTTCGACGTTCGCTACGATGAGCTGATCAAGGGTCGGTCGGAAACGGCGGCCGGGGGAGTCGAGCTCTTCCTCATTCCCGAAGATGAGTCCGACGAGCCTGAGCCGGACAACGATCCGGGAAAGCGGAGCGCGGTCGAGACTGAGTGTCGGATGATCGCACGGAGAATCGCCGAGTTGAAGAACTCAAACTACCTGATGTACGATCGCAAACATGGTACATCTCCCCGCCATTTTGAGTTTGACGATGCGGCTGTGCTTCTTCGGGATCGCCGGCATGTCCGTGAAATCGAAAAGGCTCTTTTCGAATTCAACATCCCCTATGCCCTTTCGGGCGGGATCGGTTTCTACCAGACGCAGGAAGTGAGCGACATCCTCAACTACTTCAGGTTTCTGCTCAACCCCGATGACGACATCGCCCTTTCGGGCATACTTCGCTCACCCTTCTTTGCAATTTCGGATGCGGAGCTGTATGAAATCTCGATCGAAGGGGAAGGTAATACATTGTGGCAAAAGGCACTGCGGCATGCCGATCGGCAGCAGGCAGATCGCTCCCTGAGCCGCGCTGTCATGGTGTTAACCGATAATCTCTCGCAAGTGCACCGGCTGTCCATTCCCCTTCTGGCTCAACGGATATTCCTACAGACGGGATGGCATGGGACATTGAGAGGATTGCCGTCGGGATTACAGCAGGTTGCGAACATCAAGAAGCTGATTGCCATTGCGCGCGACTTCGAAGGCAAGGGCTCTACGACGCTTTATGATTTTGTCGAACGGCTCACAACACTCGTGGCAGAGCAGGAACGTGAAGGTCAGGCCTCTGTTGGATCCCCCGGCAATTGCGTGCATGTCATGACGATTCACGCGGCAAAAGGATTGGAATTTCCGGTCGTTTTCCTTCCGTTTACTCATCAAGCCCTGCGCTATGATCATCCCCCCTACATCGACTCCGACATTGGAATTACCTTCAAAGTATCTGAGGCCCCCGACTCCGACGAAGGAAGTTCCTCGCCGCTCTACAACTATTTGCGTTCCCGAAGCAGGGCCAGGACCGCAAACGAAGAAAAAAGAATCTTCTATGTCGCGTGCACGCGCGCCCGCGATTTGTTAATCCTCACCGGTCAACACGCCGAAAAACCGCCGTCACCCTCATATCTGTCCTGGCTATTCGAGGGGCTCGGAGAAGAATTCGATGCCTCCCGGGAGGGTATGCAGACGTTTCAACATTCGAAGTTGAAAGTGCTTGTGGAGGAAAATGATCGCTTCACTGTCAAAGAAATCCCACACCGTCTGGCAGTGGCAGTTCGTTTTCCCGACAATACGGAGACGGTAGGAACGGAAAATCCGACAATAAGGAGTGAGTTCCTTGAGCCCCCCGAATTGCTCATCGATCCGCTGCC
>DASYTP010000132.1:0-5243 GCA_036002145.1 Bacteroidota bacterium
ATCGTGAATTCGAGATCCTGCATATCGCGGTAATGCCTCTCGAGTTTCCTTCGAACTCCCAAAAGTTGCGCGTGTATCCTGGGATATCTCTCCTTGAGCGCGTCGAGTTTTAGTGGCGTGCGCACGCCGGCAACGACGTCTTCGCCCTGCGCATTAAATAACATTTCGCCGTAGAATTCGTTCTCGCCGGTCGAGGGATTACGGGTAAACGCAACGCCCGTCCCGGACTTCTCCCCCATATTCCCAAATACCATTGCCTGGACATTAACCGCCGTCCCCCAGTTATCAGGGATGTTGTTCAGTTTGCGGTAGGTTTTCGCCCGATCGTTCGTCCAGGAGCGAAACACCGCGCTGATCGCTCCCCAGAGCTGCTCATACGGGTCCTGTGGAAACTTCACATTGAGTTTTTTATAAATCTCCGCCTGAAACAATTCAGCCAGCTCGCGCAGATCGTTCGCCGTAAGCTCGGTATCATCTTGAACACGACGCGAACGCTTCTTCTCTTCGATGATCAGCTCAAATGGATCCCGGGCGTCTTCCGATTCGGGTTTGAGGCCGAGAACCACGTCGCCGTACATCTGCACCAACCTTCGGTACGAATCGTACGCAAATCGTTCATTGCCGGTCCTGGCAATCAAACCCCGGACGGTGTCGTCGTTCAATCCAAGATTGAGAATCGTATCCATCATCCCCGGCATCGAGGCACGGGCTCCGGAGCGGACGGATACCAGGAGCGGGTTCTTCGGGTCACCGAACTTTTTCTTCGTGAGGCGTTCAACTTTCCTCAATGCGTCCATGACACCCGGGCTGAAGCCCCTGGGGTATCTCCCGCTGTGTTCGAAATAGTACGTGCACATTTCCGTGGAGATGGTGAAGCCGGGGGGCACCGGCAGGCCGATGTTTGTCATTTCCGCCAGGTTCGCACCTTTGCCGCCCAGGAGTGATTTCATTTCGGCCGTTCCCTCCGCCCTGCCGCCGCCGAACGCGTATATGTATTTATGATTTTTTGCCATGTCTTTTCAATTGTTTGTCAACGAATTTCTGATACGCAACACTAGGCAGCCTCTTTCAAAACACCATCGAGAGCCAGTTGAAGCAGCTCAGCCCCTTCGATTATCTCCATTTCGATTTCAAGATAATATGACATCTGGAGAAGCGATAGAGTCCGCTGTATCGACGATTGCCAGACTACCGCATCTTTTTCCGTCATAAGTACGATGTCCGGATTGTTGGATTCAACACTTTCTACAATGCCCCGCAAATCCAGTGCGGTGTACGCATGATGATCCGGGAACACGATGAATTCCCTTACTTCCACACCAATCTCGTCAAGCGTTCGCCGGAACGATCCGGGGTTGCCGATACCACAAAAAGCAATGCAGGCTTTCCCCCGTGCCTTCGATAATTCCATCTCGCGATCGCGGGCGAGCGCCACCAACTTCTGAGCCTTGCGGTGCACCTTTATCACCGGAGCTTTCGTAACGCGTTGTAACTCCTGCACATGGACGGTTCCGCCTGATACCGAGGAAACGGCAAGAAGATCCGCACGAATTAACGCTGACAAAGGTTCGCGCTGTACTCCGGCCGGCAGCAGGCGCAGCGAGGACAATGGCCCATCACCTTCCATCAGGACAATATCGAGATCGCGATGGAGGGGCCGATGCTGGAATCCGTCGTCCAGCACTATGACATCAGGGCCAAATTTGTCGACCGCGAGTTGAGCTCCGCGCGCGCGCTGCTCATCGACAATCACATAAACATGCGGGAATTTTCTGGCGATTTGAAACGGCTCGTCGCCCGATCGCTCGACAGATTCGCGCAGAGCAACTCCATCCGACACAATAACGGTGCCTGATGTCGTTCGTCTATACCCCCGACTAATCATCGCGATTTTTTCACCTCTTTGAGTCAACATTCTGATCAGCATCTCCACGAACGGTGTCTTTCCCGTACCGCCTGCCGTAATATTTCCGACGGAGATCACCGGCGCGGCGACGCGTTTCACGCTGAGCATCTTCAGGTCGTAACACCGGTTTCGCAACCACACGATACTGCCGTAGATCCACGAGAGCGGCAGAAGCAGTATGGGGAGAATGTTCAACGTGCGTCACTTATGCCATCGAGAGAATTGATTCCACGACCCTCGCCGATGCACCGGGGGTCCCGAGTTTTTCTCGCACGATCGCTAGCGCCTCGGCAATCTCGCTCTGACGTTCCTCTGCCGCCAGCATTTCCGACGCCTTCGCAGCCAGTCGCTGTGGCGTTACCCTGGATTGAAGCAATTCAGGTACGATTCTCCGACCTGCGACGATATTCACGAGCCCGATATCCTTGATCCGCAAGAGAAGTCTCCCGACCAGGTACGTCGGGAACGAAGTCTTGTAGACGACAATCATCGGCGTTTGAAAATATCCCGCCTCCAGCGTCGCTGTCCCGGAGGTGACGAGAGCAAGATCTGCGTTGTTCATGACGTCATATGTCGCATTCTGGATAAGCTTTACCGGGAAGTCGTCGCGCAGAAACGACTTCATGAATTCGCCGTCGAGCATTGATGAGACGCCCACGGCTGTTTGCGTGTTCTCCCGCCTGTGGAGAATTCGCGCCGCGCCGATCATTGCCGGGAAAATGCGCTCCACCTCCTGCCTTCGGCTGCCGGGAAAAAGCCCCAGGATTTTCTTTTGCTCATCGAATCCCCATCGTTTGCAGAACTCTGCATGGGGCTGCGGTTCACTGAAAACTTCGAGTAACGGATGACCGACAAATTCAACGTCGATGCCTTCCTTGCGGTAGATATCGACTTCAAACGGGAACACCACAAGCATCTTATCGATCAGTCCCTTCATTCTTTTGACCCGACCCGGATTCCAAGCCCACACTTGTGGACTGATATAATAAACGATCCTGATACCATACCGTCGCGCCGCATTTGCGAAGCGCAGGTTGAAACCGGGATAGTCGATTAACAAAAGCACATCGGGCTTCTGCACTTTGAGCAGCGCTTCGAGCGTTTTTTCCACCGATCGGATCAGGGGAAGATGCTGCAAGACTTCCCAGAATCCCATGAAAGCCAGCTCGCGATTATGGTAGATCAACTTCATGCCGGCAGCGTGCATCTTGTCGCCGCCGATACCGTAAATATCGCATCCGGGGAGCCGGCGTTTCAATTCACGAACGACACCTGCGCCGTGAAGATCGCCCGACGCTTCACCCGCGATGATCATCACCCGCATCGATCAGCCCCGCAGCTGCCACAGCGCGACAAGCACGAGCGTCAATACCGCGATCGCCTGGAGCGTTCGTTTCTCAGAGACGATGCCGCGTCTCCAGTTCAATTCCGGCTGCTCATGCATCCCGGTCGCGTAGCCCTTGAACCTCGGCAGGAATCTCGGGACCGCTTTGCAATAACGATTAAAATTGTCGCCGAACGCGCTGGCCAGGTATTCCTCCTCGAGCCTCACAATCAGAGAATACTGCGCCACGAAATAGACCAGGGCAATCCACGGCAGCCATGGCATAAGGGCGTTGGCCATGATCCCCACGCCGACATACAACAAGATATTGCCCAGATACAATGGGTTTCTCACGTGCGCGAATGGTCCTGTCGTGATCAAAAAGGTGCCTCCGACGGTATCCGTCGTTCGTGTTTCACTGCCTGCAATTGCAACACCCCAGAGTCTGAAAAACTCGCCGACACATACGATACAGAATCCGACGAGAAGGCTTACCATCGTCGGATACGCGAAAATCAACATGACAACCAGGAACGGAATCGGTGTATAGCTGCGATACTGAAAAAGGCGCCGGCGAATGTCCATTACGACGGCACATCATTCCCCGATAAATACATCGCGCCTCGCGCGCTCGGCCTGGCGGCGCCTCGGCAAGCCCGCGATGCTTCCTTCGGTGCGCTCACCGCCGGAGAGCCGTTGCAGGCGTTCAACGATGTCCCCGAACGATGTATATTCGTAGTACGAGATATTTTCCGCCTGACAGTATTTCAACAGCTCGTCTTTCGCGAAAACCACATCGGCGAACCGCGCCGGGCAGCGGTCGGAATAGCCTTCGCCGATATAAATGATACGATCTTCATCGGCGGACATCGTGAGAAGATGATTACGTTTGCAGCACGCGCATCGATCGCACACCTCGTCGGTATAAGGAAAATGAGCTTCGAATCGCACATGAGATCCACCGTCCACCGGGATCAGCCTCAGGGTATTTGCAAAGAACCGAACGTCGCCGACCCCGTGCCGGCCGAGGATACGGCTGATGTAGTAATCCATTCCGTCGCTCAGGAGGCACAACTCAAGTTGTCGCGCCCTGCAGAAACTCACGAAGTCAACAAACGTCGAATCGATTTCCTGACGGTCGAGAAATTCGTGCAGGGCTGAGAGGTTCACCGTTCCGCACGCGGCACATTCGCGACGAAAGCACTCCACCGCAGAGATGTTGCCGGACTGATACTCACGTACGATTTCCCTGCACCCGACGCCGCCGAATTCTTCAAACATGGCGTCGCCCACGTCCTGCAGTGTAATCGTCCCGTCAAAATCGGAAAAGATTCTCGTCATTCTTCGATCAAGTTGTCACCGTCGCAGATCGAAGGCGGGCTTCCTCGTTAAATCGCACCGTGACGATCTTGGAAATCCCCTCTTCTTCCATGGTAACGCCGTAGAGCGCGTGTGCCGCTTCCATCGTGCGCTTATTATGTGTGACAACGATGAACTGAGTATTGTTTGAAAACTTCTTGAGGATACGTGTATACCGATCGATGTTGGAATCGTCGAGGGGAGCATCCACTTCATCCAGGATGCAGAACGGGCTCGGCTTGACAAGATAGATTGCAAACAGCAATGCAATAGCCGTCAAAGTTTTTTCACCCCCCGAGAGCAGGTCGATGGACGTGGGGCGTTTCCCGCGCGGTTTGGCGATAATCTCGATGTTCGCCTCGAGGGGATCGACACCCTCCTCAATCCTGAGGTCCGCCTCGTCGCCCTCCTGGAACAATTCCTTGAAAATGACGATAAAGTTTTCCCTGATCTTCGAAAACGTTTCCGAAAACTTTCTCTGCGCCGTCGTATTGATCTCCTCGATGGTATTCAACAAGGTCTGTTCAGCTTCGACGAGGTCATCACGCTGCTGCGTCAGGAAACTCAGCCGCCCGCTTTCCGTCGTGAACTCATCGAATGCGGCGAAGTTGATCGCACCGAGGACGCGAATCCGGTCTTTAAGGTTTTTTACAT
>DASYTP010000133.1:0-4541 GCA_036002145.1 Bacteroidota bacterium
ATCGATCCGAATGTTGAGCGCAATTCTGGTCACAAACGTTAAGAACTTTGCTATACCCGGGTTGTAGGTATTGACGGCTTTGTCGATTGCTTCCTTGGCGATATCCTCGCTCGTCGTCTCATCGACTCCAATCTTTTTCAGTACGCCCATTACTCGCGGCATGAATTCGTCGTTCAAACGCCGCGCAATTTCTCTGATTTCTCCCGGATCGCTCACTCGACCCGAAAGCAGCGCCCAAATCCGTTCATCTATGACATCTCTCTCTGGCCGCGTGTTCTCTACCATATTATACGCATGCGTGTGACAGGCTCACAATTCCCAAAAACGATGTGTGCCAAAAATCGGTCTCTCACTTCATCTCCCCCCTCCCCGCACCATCTGCTCGAACATCGCTTCCTTGACCGCCTGAATCGTCTCGAGATTCTTGCGCCAGCGGATGTTCGATCCTAACGCATTCGCGAGCGGACGCAAGGCTGCTACCTCCTCTGCGCTTCTCACGAAGATCGTCTCCGGCAGAAAGCCGCTCTTTTCAATTGAAGAACAAATCGCGTCTGCCAAGGCTTGGTGAGGCATCTTCCCCGGAGTCATCAACTCAAATTCAAAGCTATGCCCGGAGGATTCTTGGCAGACGGTGGCGAGGCGCATGAAATACGGCCGCTCATAGTCGAGGATCGGTGAGGGAAGATAAAACACGCCCGCCTCCCATGGAGTGTCGGGCTTCAATTTCTTTGCGCGCAACGCGGTGAGGCGAGCGAGGACTAACGGGAGAGGTGCAACCGGCCGGCGCTCAGCCGCTGGCCATGGCTCCCATCCTGCGGCGTACTTTGTTTCCGAGCCCGCAGCAGCGATATAAACAAGACATTCACCATCCCGTATCGAATCGGTAACATCACCGCTCACGATCCGTCCAGCGTGATGGCGGGCGGCGGTTAGAGCAAGAGTCAGGAAGCGCGCCTCTCCCTCCGTAAGGTACCAGGGCACAAAACCCGGCAGCAGGCTGCGAAACTCGGGCCAGGCATGATTACCCTTAAACGTGAGTCCCAACTGTCGGATCACCGCATGATCTTCCCGCTCGAGGTCGGCCCGGGGACCGAGCTCGAGCTTGAGGCAGTTCTGTATTGCAAAAATATCGTCTCTTACAGGATCGATATCCCCTTCCATCAAGCCTTGGAATACATGGAACCCACCGGCACCGAGGTAAAGGCAAAATCCGAAGACGGTGCCTCCACTCCCCATCACGAGGCCGTACCCTGTCTCACCACTTACGGGGTCGCGCACGCCGAAGAGGTCGGTACCGTCGAGGATTTCCCACGGCTGCAACTCTTTGAATTTCTGAGCGGCTGCATACAGATTCTTCCACATGGAAAGTGGAACGCTGGGAACGATAGGTTTCATACGAACAAAAGTATACGCAATTCTATCTGGCAAATCAATCCCTGCGCAAACCTCGCGAATGCATCTAGCGCGCATCCTTCATCGTGGACAACACAGTGCAGAAGGATACCCTTTTGCCCGGAGTTCTACACGGGCCAACCTACCGCTTGAGTTTTCCGGAAAAACGCGGTACATTTGAGCATGGGTGACACAAGACAGCGCATGCCGACAATCGTTAGACTGAATGATGGTCAGCCGATCATAGAAAAGAACATTTCACATGCGTGGGAACAACGCGTGACGTTCAATCCGGCTTGCGCGCTGGTGTGCTCCAAGGACGAACTTAATCAGATAATTCCACATCTACCGTTCGATTCCGCTGTCCGGCAACAACTCCAAAAGTATCCCGCTCTTTGCTTTCTTCTCTACAGGGCACAGGGGGCGAAAGCGGGTGATCGCGATGTTGCGAGCTCATCTTTGGGACTTGCGATCCTCACGCCCGATCTCACACTGCTTGCCCGTCATAGCGAGCCGATACTCTCGCCCGATAGCCCGTACGACGACCTGGGTGTTGAAGACGGGCGCGTCACAAACATCGGCAACCTCTACATTTTGTTCTATACAGCGTATGGCTCGGCGCAACCCGCAAACAACATTCGCATCGGGATAGCCTCAACGACCGATTTTATCCACTGGAACAAGCGGGGACTCCTCAAAGGTCCCCTCAACACTATCAACAACAAGAATGGAATCCTCTTCCCGGGGAAGATTCAGAATAAGTTTATCATGCTTCATCGCCCGATGGAAGGGGCTGATGCGTTGGCAATCCACTGGGCGGAAGCCGACGATCCATTTGGCGAATGGATAACGAGGGGCGTGTTGATGAAGCCGATCCCGAATCCTTCATTCACCGATACCTGGATCGGCGGCGGAGCCCCCCCGCTCCGACTACCGGACGGACGATTTCTCATCATCTATCATATCGGCAACAGAAGTCCGGACGGGACGCGAGAGTACGACCTGGGAATTGCGGTTGCGGACTTCTCGAGTCCCGGTATTATCGTGAAACGAAGTGAGCCGGTGCTTCGTCCGGAAACTCCGGCGGAAAGCCTGGGAGACACCGAGCTGGGAGTAAACAACGTGCTTTTCATCTGCGGCGCCTATTTTTGGAACGGTGATCTCTATTTCCCGTACGCCGGCGCCGATAGCGTCGTGCTTGCCGGTAAAATTGCGGGCAGAGAGTTAGACCGATATCTTGCGGAATAAAGCACGCTGAGCTTTGAAGGATCGATTGGCTGACTCAACCGCCATCCGAATCTACGAAAGCCATTTCATCAAAAGATTCTTCTTCAACCGAACGATTCCGGATTTCGATTTGACTGTTATCTGTTTCTGCCTTCCGGGATCGAGATCAATATAGTTATCGTCGAAGAGCGCATCCTCCCCGTCGACTTCCAGCCGAAGATTCTTCACGAACACAGGCGACCGAAGACTCAGAATTGAGACGATGTCCTTCCTGTTCTCAATCCGCAAGGTGATCCTTGCTTGGGGAAATTGCAGGTGCTTCGGCTCGAGGAAGAAAAAGCGATTCTCGGACAGAGAACTTCCTTTTCCGATAAGGCAGGCGTGCAGATATGCAGCAGACGGATCGAATTGACCGAACTTGGTAGCCGGAAGGAAGAGCAACCGTTTCGATGCATTCCTCGGAATGGTAATTTGCCGGGTGCTCTTCCAATGGACTTTCCCCTTAAAGGAGAACAGCGTGACTTTCAACGAAGCACCGACCCTTTCCAGCGTATCATTTGATCCCCACAACTCGACTCCCCGTTTCGTCCGTTTGAAACTCACCAAAATAGGCGAGAAGAATCGCCTGGAATAATAGTATGCAGCTTTCGGCCGCAAGGCACTATCTACCACAGCCCAACTGCTCACCGGCCAGCAGTCGTTCAATTGCCAGAACAGAGACCCCGCGGTGGAAAACTTCCGTCGCCGCCAATGTTCAATTCCCGTTTTGAGCGCTTCCGCCTGTACCAGCTGACCTCTGTAGATGAAATCGTCGAACTCCACGCAGACACGGTAGTGAGCTGCCTGAAATCGAAATAATCTCTCCTGTCCGTCCGTTTGCTTATTGTGATGCTCCATTATCCGGCTTTGCGGGTGACGATCCCCCGGGAGAGTGACATCCTCGAGAGTTTTCCGGTTCGCCGGGGCCTGGAACCCGAACTCCGAAACGAATCGTGCCATATTGCCTTCGTACTCGCGATAATCCTTCCAGAAGCTCCACACCATCCACTGATGATGGTTGCCGTTCGATTCGTCATTCGGGAATCCACTGCCGAACGGCGAGCTCCGCCAATAGGGGCGGGTGCCGTCGAGGCGGCGGCAGACTGCAGGTAATATGCTCCGGAAAATCTCGGCGCCCTTCATGTCATCCGGAGATTTTTCCGGATTGCTCGTGCAGTACAACCATTCACACTCGTTGTTTCCGCACCAGAGGACAATGCTGGGATGATTACGCAATCTTCTGACGACGTGCTCGGCTTCCTGCTGTGCCTGTTGGAGGAACCATGGCTGTTCCGGATACTCGCCACAGGCGTACATGAAATCCTGCCAGATCATTAGTCCAAGCCGATCACACAGCCGGTAGAATATTTCTTGTTCGTAAAATCCTCCCCCCCAAACCCGGATCATATTCATGTGTGCATCCCGCGCCATCATCAGCAGTTTT
Source organism: Bacteroidota bacterium (assembly GCA_036002145.1). Taxonomy (GTDB): domain Bacteria; phylum Bacteroidota; class Ignavibacteria; order UBA10030; family SZUA-254; genus DASYTP01. Next base: position 4,103 of record DASYTP010000133.1, read on the forward strand.
TCATATTTGGAATCCGGGATGCGAGGAATGAACGTATCACACGGAATCCAATCGACGCCCTTGCAATAAATGGGTATCCCGTTAATTTCAAGAGTGAATGACCGCCCCTGCCTGTCCCGCTCTTGTGCCAATCGTACCGTCCTTATTGCGAACTCGATGCTGATGCTATCGATGACCCGGGTACCCTCGAGGAGCTCGATGTCCGCAGTGTATATCGGCTGGCTACCGTATCCGTTTGGCCACCAGAGAGAGGGATCAGGAATTTCAAGGTCAACCTCACAATGATCGCCTTTGACGTCCCGGTATCGGATTGGCGTCCCGGAAGCCCCTGCAGCCCAGACCTTCAGCGTCAACGGACTGGTTGTCGTGCGCTCGATCCCGACTGAAACGCGTGCAACTGCACGTTGTTTGGTGAGAGACCGGATCTTTGTGAACGGAT
>DASYTP010000134.1:0-4350 GCA_036002145.1 Bacteroidota bacterium
GAAACGGGAGGACGTCAATGGTTGACGGTGTTTTCAGGAGAGACGGTCATTGATGCGGAGCTTGTGAAAGCGATTCTCCGCGAAGCGAACATTCCGGCCAGAGTCGTTTCCAACAGAGTGACAACAGTTACAGGATCGTTAGGTGTATGGGAAGTATGCAGACCGAGGATCCCAAGCCTGGTCATCCACCGCCGGCTCGGTCAGGGAACGGTGGAGGTTCGCGTCCCCGGAGACCGGTTCGAGCAGGCTCGAGGTGAGTTGGCTTTGCGGCAAATAGAGTGAACTTCCTGGGAACAACCATATCCCGTTCATTCACAAAGAGAGTCAAATCGAGAATTACCTCATAAACAGCACCGCCACACCTCCGACGGCGACAAAAGCACCGAGATACGCACGCCAGCTTATGTGCTCGTGATGGATCATCCGCACAAGCGGCAGCATGAGTATCGGCGTCGTGGCCATGAGGGTTGCGGCGATCCCGATGCTCGTGTGCTGGATGGCGACGATGCTGCCGACGACTCCAAGGAACGGACCAAGGAGTGCGCCGAGCAACGTCAGAAGAAAAGCCTTCCTCTCACCCCTGAATACTCCCACCGGATTTTTAAACTTCCGCAACAACACCGTCGCGGGAAAAAGAACGAGAAGCGAAGCAACGACGCGAAACATGGTCGCCACGAAGCCGTTGACATTCCCTTCGCGGAATGCCAGTTTTGCCAGCACGAGTCCGCCTCCCTGCCCGGCTGCGGCGAGCAGCCCAAATACGATCCCTGCCCGGGATAGGTGCATGGGGGATCTCTGCTGAGCGAGATCGCCGCGGTCGAGGACGACGGAGGCGACCCCGAAGATAGTTACTCCAATCCCGATTGCTCCTGTGCGTGAAATCCCTTCCCCAAGCATGAAATACGCGAGCGCTGCAGCAACGGCAGGGGCCAGCGACATGATCAGCATCGTAAGACGCGCGCCAAGTCTTTCAAATGCCTGGAACAGAAACGTGTCCCCGAGCGCAAACCCAACCACGCCGCTCATGGCGAGGTAGATGAGCTGGTCATTCGAGAGACGCGCGTCGAGCCCGGACAACAGGACGACGGCAAGCAGGAGCATTGCAGCAACGATCAGGCGCGTAAGATTGACGTGTGCGGTTCCCACGCTTCTCGTCGCAGCCGCGAACGAGAGGGAACTCCCGGACCAGCAGCATGCAGTAGCCAGCGCGCTCAGCTCACCGAGGAACGGCATTGAATATTTTCTCTAACAGGCTGTTGAAAAACGTTTGGCTATTGCCACGACCTTGAGGTCGTGGGAAAAAGGACGGAACAAGAGTCGGGCTTTAGCCCTAATCCGCTCTGCAATTGGGGGTTAAGACCCATCAACATTTTGGAATCGCTACCGACGAGCTGAAGCACGTGGCAATTTGTCCTTTTTCAACACACTGCTAATATCACCGTCGAACACAGGCTTAACTTGAACTAGAAATTGCTATATTCATTCAAGGACATGACGACAATATGATATTTTTCAGATGAGAATGTCAAATTCATAAACCCGTTGAGGCTAGTGTCGCGTCTCGGAAATAGGTTGATTAAGTCCCGGAGGGACGACCTGTTGGTAGTAATGAAAATAACCCAAAATATGCAAAGCTCCGTAGGAGCGGCCTTAAGGCTTAGTAAAGTTAATTCTGGGACAGCACGACAGCACACTGGCAGGCTGTTGAAAAAGACGTTGCGGGGCCGCCTAACTCACCCTGTAATCCCTCGCTTGCAAGAAGAACTTCGTATAGAACACCACACTAACTAAAGGAGTACAACATGAACTACCGATGGCCGCTCAGAATCCTCAAGGTGATCGTGATCGTCACCGCGGCAGCTTTTTCTCTCGGCTTCGTCACTATGCAGCTTTGGAACAGCATTGTACCCGACGTTTTCCACGGCCCCGCCGTAAGTTTCTGGCAGGCAGTCGGCCTCCTTCTACTCTCTCACATTTTATTGCGGGGTTGGGGACCGTGGAGGTTCGGCAACGGCTGGCGGCGTGACCGGTGGCGCCATCGCTTCGAAGAAAAATTGGCTACGATGACGCCGGAGGATCGAGAGAAATTCAAACTGGAGTGGAGGCGACGCTGCGGCTGGGAGTCGGGCGAACAGGAGGGGAAGAAAGAAGCGATCTGATCATAAAACAACTATTCAGGAGAGTACATCATGACAAACATTTTACATCTTTCAACAACTTCACCGGGTGAATCGGTTTCGCCTCAACGAGAGCCCGGCAACGGGGACCTCGATCTGCTGGATGCCTACAGTGCCGCAGTGACAAAGGTCGTCGAGCAGGTCTCGCCGACGGTCGTGCAGATCGACGTTGCACATCATTCTCCGCGGAGGCGAAAATTCGCACCCCCGCAGGAAGAAAGAAGCGGAAAGCCCCGGATGTCCGGCAGCGGCTCGGGAGTGATCTTTACACCCGACGGATTCGTTCTAACGAACAGTCACGTAGTCCATAATGCGGCGGCAATCAGTGTCATGCTGCAGGATGGGCGCGAGTTCCAGGCGCAGCACATCGGCGACGACCCGTACACCGACCTCGCAGTCGTTCGGATCAGCGCGCAGGATCTACCCGCGGCAAAACTGGGCGACTCGCAGTCGATACGGATCGGCCAGCTGGTCATCGCGATCGGCAATCCGTATGGATTCCAGGCGACGGTAACAACCGGAGTGGTGAGCGCGCTTGGGCGCTCGCTGCGCGCGGGCCGGGGACGGTTGATCGATAACGTCATCCAGACCGACGCTGCGCTGAATCCCGGCAATTCGGGCGGACCGCTTGTGAACACGCGCGGTGAAGTCATCGGCATCAACACTGCGATGATTCCGTGGGCGCAGGGGATTTGCTTCTCGATCCCGATCGACACCGCGAAGCTGATCGCAAGCAGGCTCATCAAAGATGGGAAAATTTCACGGGCCTATCTGGGGATCGCCGGGCAGGTGCTCGATCTGGCCAGGAATTCCCTCCACATCCATCAATTGAGTGGATCGCGGGGTGTTATGGTCGCGCATGTAGAACCGTCCGGCCCCGCGCAAAAAGCCGCACTTGAAGTCGGGGATGTGATTGTCGCGCTCTTCGCGAACCGCATCGAGAGTATCGACGACCTGCATCGATTTCTCACGAGCGACGTGATCGGCAATGAGATCGCGCTGACGGTCTTGAGGCTGGATAAGAAACTTGAGATAAGGATTACACCGGAGGAGATGAAGTAACTACTTCTTGCTCGAATCCTTCTTCGCCTCAAGATACACCGGCAGTTCCTCCCTGCCGCTCCAATCCTCGAACGAGCCATCGTAGAGGTGCACGGCGTGCCCGAGGAGCTTTGCCGCGATGTAATCCGCGCTGGCAGTTTGGCCAACATGACAGTAGGTGATAACGTCGTCTTCTGGTTTGATGCCGGCCGTAGCGAACTTCACTTTTATCGAATCGAGAGGAAGGTATTTGTTGCTGGTATCAAACAGCGTGTTGAAGAAAAGGTTGACCGCTCCGGGAATTCGCCCGGGCCGGGGGAAACCGCCGCCGACTCCGTTATAGAACTCGGGTGCGCGTGCATCGAGGAGCGTAACGCCCGTAGTGTTCATGTGTGATTTCACATAGTCGACATTCACGATGGCATCGCTTTTGAGATGCGGAGTGAACGATCCACGTTTGTGTGACGGTACTTCCTTCGACACGGGATTTCCTGCAGCCTTCCATGCCTCGAAGCCGCCGTCGAGGATCGACGTGCGGTCGCCCATGCCGAGATACTCGAGGGTGATGTAAGCGCGCGCGGTCGGGCTGACGTTTCCGTTCACGCTGCAGAGTACGATGCGTGAATCATTGGTGATTCCCAAACTTTCCATGATCGTATCGAGCTGTTCAACCGGCACCAACTCGAAACTGAGCTCCGGGTTCGGCGCGGCGAGCCACGTGACCCAAAGAAAGCGCGCTCCCGGGATGTGTCCTGCTCTATAGAATCGCGCATTCTGTGCAACGTTTAGAACTATGAGATCCGGATCGTTCAGGTGCGCGGCAAGCCACTGGGGGGAGACGAGGACGGGAGATTTATCGTCGGATGCATGCACGATACGGTTTGACATGAAGAAGATTACTCCGGCAACGAGCGCAAAGACATGGAGACGGTGTTTCATGAAGAAGCTCCTTAAGGTTGTTGGATGCGACTGGGAACGGTACAATACTATAACTATAACGGAAAACGGGGAGTAAAGTTTCCCGCTTTATTCAGCCGTGAGCTCTTTCATCAATCCCTTCCCTTTGAACTTACCCCTTGACCATTCTTCCAGATATGATGCACAAAAGATAATGAAATTCCTCAACTTGTCA
>DASYTP010000135.1:0-4608 GCA_036002145.1 Bacteroidota bacterium
CCTAGTTCATTAGATGTGCCAGTCCGTTCACCGAAGGCGAGGCCATGGAGGCTCACAAACTCATCCGGATACGAGCGGACGGATGCAACCAGGGTAATGTCCTGCGAGGGGGCGAGTAGCACACCGGAAATTCCACCGATAACTGAATTGGATATTGCCCATTCGCCGAACAACGTTATCGACAGGTGAGAGAGTTTATAATCCAACGCCGCCAGCGAATACCCGGTGCCGGCGCCGCCGGGCGAAAGCCTTGCCGAGAATGCGGTCCGGTAAAGTGTAACACCGACTACTTTTGTACCGTCGAGCTCGATCGTAGAACGCATGCAATACAGCTTCTCGCTCAGGACATCTCGTCTCGCTTGTTCAGACTTCGTCCTGAAGTAACCGGAGCCGTACAACGATGTCACTTCGCCTGATGAATCGATCGAAGCTCCGAGATGCCGGTTTGACCAAAATGCAAGAAGCGACAGGGATCCGAAACGGGCGGAAACAGCAAGGCCGCGAAAGTAATTAACCTCATCTGTAGATAATGACGAAACCAATCCCCGCACCCTTCGCACCGCTGGAGAGATGACCTCGCCGCCTTTTGAAAAATCGTAACCGCGCCAAAGTGAGACACCCTGGCCTGCCTCAATGCGAAAATCGCCGGCGACGGCTTTTTGCAACCATCCGGCGTTCGAGAAAGCCAGATTCCAGGAATTGAAATCGTTGAAACGCTGCTCGCCCGGATCTTTTGTGAACAGGATGCCTCCGGACAGGCCCCCGGTGAGACGTAGAAGCATTCGCTGATAAGACTTCAATGACGATCCGGCATACGACGCATCGGTGAATCCTTTTGCTTCCTGAAATCTCCGGCTGATCCGTGAACGCACCGCTATCGCAGGCTCGGGATCATTCTTCCGGTATCCGGCAGAGACCAGATCTATGATTGGAGAATCCTCACCGGCTTGTTCCAATAGTTCTTCGTTCAATGGAGCAGATCCAACCGAATCTTCCTGGGCGTGAATCTCCTGGCGGACCGGCAGCAGGAGGATGAGGGCGACCAATAAGTTCCTTTTCATAGCGGCCTCACCATCGCACAGTTATCGAGCCATGATGTGACCATCCGAGATCCTGATGGTGCGAGAAGGCATAATCAAATTGCAGGAATGCATGTTTGACAGAAACTCCCGCAGAAGATTGAGGAGGCTCCTCCGAAATTCCTCCCCGGAGCCCCAGCGATTCCATGACCCAGTATTCAAAGCCTATGCTCGTCGAGGGATTAAACCCTGCCTCCTTCTGGTAATCTGCCACAAGGGTCATGGACTGAATCGGTGTGTATCCCAATCCTATGGAGAAGCGTTGTGGCAATGGTTCCCGAGCCACTCCGATCGTGGGTCTGTTAATGTTCTTTACCGCGATGCCGGATCGCAGCCCGGGGACTATCTGCACGTGAACTCCCGCGTCGATCCCAAACGTATTCGCCGCACCGTAATTCTTAATGGTCACCGAGTAATAGGTCATTGCAGCGCCGACTCCGACGCCTGATATCGAACGCGCGAAAGCTATGGAGGCAGTGAGCTCTCTGTAAAGAGAGAAACCAGATGCGGTTCCCGAGAGACCGATGACACCGATTGACGTCGGCAGGGCTATTGCCGCTTCGGCAAACGAGAGCTCCCGCAATCCGAAGGGTTGTGGAGAGTAGAAAAATGAAGCTTCATTCGTGGTAAGTTGTGAAAGACCTCCCGCGTTGCATCTCAAAGACCAGACGTCGTTCGCGAGCCCGACATACGCGCCGCCGAGCGCGATTGCTCTGGCGCCTGCATCCCGCTGTCCAAATCCGCCGAACGCAGTCTGAAATCCTATAACGATAAAAGCACAAATCGTGCGCATAGTACCTCCCCAGGTAGTTTGTGATTTGAAACTGTCTAACTTGTTGAAGACATTTGAATTATCTATATTGATTGAACAGTGATCAGGAATTTGAATATGATACGCTTATTTGCCGTTATTGGGAGTTGCCTCTTCTTTACGATCACAGCTTTCGCACAGGAGCTTGATTGTGACATTTCAATCGATCCGCAATCCATGAATGGGCTCTCCGCGGAGTCGCGGGAGAACCTAGTAGACATAATCCCCCAGCTGAAACAGTACATCAGTAACTATCGATGGACCAAGGACGGACTGGAAGGGGGCGAACGAATAAAATTCAGCATGGCTCTCACTCTCTCCAGCCCTTCCGGCGATAATCATTACAAGGGCCAGCTCGTCCTCGGCAGCCAGCGACCCGTCTATAAAGGCGGGCGCAGCACCAGGATCATCCTGATCAAAGATGTGAACTGGGATTTTCAGTACATCCGCTCCCAGACCCTCACGCATGACGAATATCGTTTTGATCCCATGCTCAGTTTGATCGATTTTTATGCGTACATGGTTCTCGGATACGATTTCGACACCTACAAAAGCGGAGACGGAACGCAATACTTTCAGAAGGCGCAGGATATCGTGAATAAAGCGCGCAGCTCCGCCAGTGCAGGCGCGGGATGGGAGTCATCCACACGGGGCTCGTACTCACGTACCCAATTGCTCGACGAAATTCTTAATCCGAAATATCATGACTTCCGGGAGGCGGCATTCAGATACCATTACCGAGGCCTGGATCTTCTCTATAAAGATCAGGTAAAGGCGAGGAAGAACATGCTCTCCGCACTCGAGAAGATAGGCAAACTCCAGGAAAAAATCAATGCGACGAGCCTCTCTGTGAAGCTCTTTTTCGACGCCAAATACCAGGAGATCGCAGAGATCTTTTCGCACGACCCCGACCCGGCGATTCTTACGAAGCTTACGAGCGCAGATCCTTCCCACCGACAAGCCTACGAAGAAAGCCGCCTGAAACAGCGGTAACCTGCTGCGGCGGAGGGATGCCAACCGGTCCCCAGGGGAGGCCGGATTCAAACGTTTGATGCGTCACCGGCATCTAATGTTCAGGCCCACGTCGCACGCACGAGCAACATTTCAGAAAGAGGCAAGACAATGAAAAAGATATGTCTCATGGCCACAATAAGTGCCCTTCTCGTTCTGTGCGCGCTGTTCACAACGCAAGGCTGCAAAGATACCGTCGTCCAGAATATCTACGGACCGGGGGATCTCTCGAACCCGGCGATTCAGCCGCATATTATATTCACACTCCCTGAGGGTAACAGCGTCGGGCCATTCGATCTTTTTGCTCCCGGTGACAACTCCGGCTACCCACACTTTGTCATTCGATTCAACAAACTGATGAACGAGCTTTCCTTCGATCGGAAGCTCATCACAGTCGAAGGATTTGACAAACCGGTCAGGATCGATCTTTTCCAAGAATACTATCCCTATCCGTGGGAAGGAACAACTCGCAAGATTTCCCGGGGCGGCAAGCCCCAGCTATGGCGATGTGCTCGCCTTCAGCATCAGAGACTCTGCTTCCTACTACTCTCCATTGTACCGCGTAGGAAGAGCTTACGTCGTAACAATCGAGCCGGGCCTGGAGGACATCAACGGGAATACGACTTCAGACAGATACCAATTCACGTATCAGCCCGAGCCGTACTTTCGCGCAACAGAAATATACCCGGAGGATCAAAAGGAACGCATTCCGATTACGGCCGGGATCTCCATCCGCTTTAATAGCCGCATAGATGAGAGTATCTTTCCTTCACTTCAGATTTACCCCCCTCTCGAAGGTACATGGAAAGCTTCAACCTTCGATTCGTCTTCCGTCAGTTTTCGGAGATATGAATATCTGCCATTTAATTCGACATTTACAATCACAGTTGGTTCGACGGCGCGGGATGCGTACGGAAATGCCATCAACCACGATTTGGCTTCATCGTTCAACGTTGCACCATTCGAAGTGGTTCGGACGTTTCCTTCGAACGGGGCTGACAAGGTAGAATTGGGATCCGTTGTGTGGGCAGAGCTGACAGGCTTGCTGGACACAAGCACACTGCGCGGATCGTTCAGTATCTCTCCGGCAACCCCGGGATATTTTTTTACTTCTTATGGCGCTGTAAACTTTCGCCCCTACTATGGCTTCATCCCGAACACAACGTACGTCGTGACCCTTTCAGACAATCTACAGGCGTACGACGGAACGAAACTTTCATCGTCGTATACTTTTTCGTTCCGAACCACGCCGTTTCTCGTGAATTATACTTCTCCGGAAGATGGAGAATTTAATGTGTATAAAACCCGTTCCATCTACATCAATTCCAGCGCCAGTGTGGACACAGGTAGTGTGCGTGGCGCATTTGCGATATCGCCACCCATTCCCGGGATATTTAATCTCTATGATGGAAGTTCCAGCTTTACTTTTGTTCCTTCATCCAGTTTCGCTTCAAACACGCTCTATACTGTCACACTCTCAACAGGGCTGAGGACGAAGAGTGGATATGCTCTGCCGCAGCCGCACACGTTTAAGTTCAAGACCGAACAGTGATATCGATTAATCGCAACAAGGAATAAGATCATCAGAGCCGTCTCGTTCTCCGCACGGACAAGGTCGGGATTCGTTGGTGTAGTTTCATTGCTTGCAGACGTCCTGATGCTGCTGTTCGTCGGGGGCTGCAAAGAACAACCTACCAGCGGGTTTGA
>DASYTP010000136.1:0-5517 GCA_036002145.1 Bacteroidota bacterium
GATGTTCGTTTTTGAAAGCTTGATAACGAATAACGTTCCTTACACCTTAGTCGCGTGCAATCGATCGTTCAATACAAGAACAACCGACACGATCACAACGATGATCGCAATAAGCAACTCCACCGTCAGACGCTCCCCAGCGACGAGCCATCCGAGAAGCACCGCAAGGATCGGATTCACGTACGCATGCGTCGAAATGCGCGTCGCAGACGTCTGACCAAGGAGCCAGAGGTATGCGCTGAACGTTATCACTGAGCCGAAGATGATTAGATAACCTAAGCCGAACAGGGAGCGCGGCAATAGATTGTTCACCTCCAGCTGATTCGTCTCCCCGAGCATCGCGCCGGCGATGAACAGAAGCACGCCGCCAATAATTAGCTCCATTCCTGCCGTAAGGACGGGAGACTTCGGAAGCTTTGCAACTCGCGCGTAGACCGTTCCGCTCGACCAAGAAATGGCGCCAGCGATGATCGCCATCGATGCAGCAACATTCCCACCTGCGGTATCGATTCCCTCTGTCGATGAGATCAGGTACACAACGCCGCCGAAACCAAGAACCAGGCCCGATATTCCCCGCCATCGCACCCTTGAATCTCGCAGAAAGAACGACTCTATCGTCACAATCCACAGAGGCTGCGAGGCCACCAGAACTGCCGCCAGCCCTGACGGAATCCACTTCTGAGCCCATGCCAGTGAGCCATGACCGATCAAAAAGAACAGCGTTCCGAGGATCAACAATGCGCCCCAATGACCGGGCTGGATTCGCTCATCGCCGCGGAAGCGGCTCCATGCGTAAAGGATGAGCCCTGCAGCCAGCGATCGTGCACCCATCATGAAGAACGGCGGGATCGACTCGACGGCGTACCGGATGGCGAGATACGTCGATCCCCAGACAACGTAAATTGCCGCAAAGGCAGCGAAGATTCTCAGTCCCGGCGGTCGAACTCCATTCATGGTATGATTACGACTCTGTTCTCAATTGCGCTTACGCCGTTCCAACAGTTCATCCACGCTCCATGAACCGCCTCCGGCCGTGACAAAGTAGAGGAACAAGAAGCAATACAGCACCGCCAGCTCACCGCGGTTTATCAGCGGGATGAATGACTGTGGCGCATGAGCCTTGAAGTATGCGACCGCCATCAAACCTGAAAGGAGAAACGCGACAGGCCGGGTAAAGATACCGACCAGCAGCAGGAGCCCCCCGAAGAATTCGAGTACCGCTGCCAACCCGACCAACGACATCAGGTCAACCGGTTCCACCCTCTGCCCTGCCGGTATGACAATGAGCTTCTGGCTTCCGTGCATCATGAAGAGCAACGCCGAAACCATCCGCAAAACGCTGAGCAGGTGTGGCGACCATTGAGAGAGTTTAGATTTCATTTCTGACATGCTATTCCGCTTGCCAATGACCTACATGGTCTTTTAAGATATCTCATCTTCGGAAACGTGCGACGCACTTATCGGAGGATTAACGGGGCAAAGTGCGTCGCACATATATCGCATTTTGTCGTCTCACCGGAGATGATGCTCGCAAGGACTTCGAGCTTGACGGAGCGTGTTGCCTTCATTTAAAGATACCCCATTTCCAGAAGTAACTCATAAATTCGATCGACATAGTTGCGCTTGATCGAAGCGTAACCCTTGTGCAACGCCAGGCCGTTTGACTCTATGATAATGATTGCGTCATGACCGGGAATCATACCGAACTCCGCCGTAAAGCCCGCTTGCTCGCCCCGATGGTAAACGAGCTTGTTCTTATACTTGTTCGGACGACTTCCACTCTCCTCCACGAACCAGGAAAAACCATTCAACGGAGGCATGGAGTCCTGCCACTCATCACGGAGAACCTGTCCGGACCAGTTACCGGGCCGCCACAATGTCTGTGAAAACGTTATGGTTTTCTTGTCGAGAAATGTCGCGTTGTTCATTGCGCGGTAATACTTCCTAAGATCCTCAATGGAGCTCCACACGCCTCCGTTGCCCGCCGCGTTGAACGTGGGGTACTCTCCATAATCATACTCTTCCCAGCCAACGTTGGCGGGTCGATACCCGTGTGCAACTCCTTCGGCCGGATAAGTTCCGTCGGTGATCTTGCTGTTGTTCATTCCCGCAGGCTTGAAAATATTTTCTTTGATGTACTTCTGCCATTTGATGCCGCTCACCTTTTCAATGATGAGCGCAAGTCCATTGAATGCAGGGTTGGAATAATTCCATCGAGATCCGGGCTCGAACTCGAGGGTGTCGCTCAGTTTCAGTGGGGCGAAATTTTGTTCGTCATTTGCCGTGAGGTAAAACACGCTATCGCCATCGACATTTCTGGAATCGGGCAAACCGGAAGTGTGTGTGAGAAGATGTTTGATCTTCACACTCCGTGCGATCTCCTTGTTCTTGAAATCGGGAAAGTACTCGATGATACTGTCTTCCAACGAGAGTTTTCCCTCGTCCCGCAGCTTCAGTATGCCGTACGCAACGAAAGTTTTTGAAATCGAGCCGACGTTTGACACTGTGGTCTCAGTAAATTTTGCCTTTGTGACCAGATTCGCCAATCCGAAACTCCGCCGGTATAGAATCTTATCGTGCAGCTCAATCAGAATTGATTCGCCCGGCCCATTCTCATCCGTTTCGTATGAAAAAAGAGAGTCGACCCTCGATTGAAAAAGGCTGTCCTTGAAATCCTGGGCCCGGCACCAGGGTGAAAGCCCTGCGGTGAGGAGTGCGAGGCATAGTATGACGAAGCGGCATAGCCGCCGGCTTTTGCAGTGAGCGTATAGGAACATTAGCCAGATGGTTTTCATGGAGCATACTTCTGAATGTTTGACCTGAGCTGAAGTCGATTCGGAGTTGTCGAACTCATCCCCTCACTCCCCTCTCCCCGCCTTCGTCGGGATCTTCGACTTTCCAAGAGAAGGGGATGCGTCATCTATCCTCTGTTTTCATGAGAAGGCTCATTGCATCATCTCGTCACCACTAAATCCGAACAGTCACCGAAATCACCGAATTTCTTCTCCCGGGAGACGGGGACGCATTTCCATCCCTCTCTTCGCAAGAGAGGGATTATAGGGTGAGTTCGGCAGGCGTCAGGCTTCAGAGATCAGGTTCCTATTTCCGGGACAGGCGACTATCTCCAACAATAATTTCCTTCAACCGACTAAGTACTTCAGCCATATTGTTCTCAAATTCTTCATTTTTGAACCGATAGACTGGGATCCCCAGAGAGTTGATCATATACGTTCTCAACTCATCATAGTCCTTCTGATAATCATGGCTCTTACCATCGATCTCGATGACGAAACGTGGGTCATGACAATAGAAATCTACGATGATAAACGCAGCTATCCGATCTCGCTCAAAGAAAATTGGATGATGACGATAGAATTTTGTGTCGAGGAGTTGCCTGTTTCGCACTGCCTGCCAGAGCAACTGCTCGCTTCGAGTAGAACGCCTGCGTAATTCCCGGCAGAGTTTCTTTGCAAGTTCTATGACTCGCTGATTCAATATTTTTCGCTTGTCATCATCGTTCGAACTCATCCCCTCGTCCAACTCGTCCCCTTCTCTTTCCAAGAGAAGGGGATGTTTTGCTTAGGCATTGCGCGAAGCCTTATCCGACGCCCGCGAGATTTACTGCTGCTCATCGCGGTGGGCCGGCTGAGCCCCTTTCATGTATCCCATCTCCTTCATTGCGTCGATGCGCTTTTCGAGAGGCGGGTGAGTCTTGAAATGGAGCCGCTGGAAATCTCCTTGCGAGTCCACCTGGATGTATTTTCCCATCGGACTGACAACGCACAAATGTCCGATTCCCGGACTGATGGACCAGGTAGGCCCGGCGAAGACATCGAGCTTTTCCAACGCTCGAACAAGTGCTGCGGGATTCCTGGTCAATTGTGCGGCAGTTGCATCGGCCTGGTATTCGCGCTCGTGGGCGATCAGCAGCGTAAGGACCCGGGAGATTATCGGAGCCAACACCATCATCCCGAGCCAGATGGGAAAAAAAACCGTCGAGCGCCCGAGCTCCACAAACTTTCTGAGAACACCTGCCGACTGGATCCATCGTCCATGAGCATACGCAAAGAGCACCAGATTGGCACCCATCAATGTTGCCATGAGCGTCATCAGCCGGATATCGTCGTTGCGAATATGCGCCATTTCGTGAGCAACGACGCCCTGGAGTTCTTCGCGGCTAAGTTTCTCGAGAAGGCCGGTCGTTACGCCGATCGAAGCATGTTTCGCATCCCATCCGGTCGAAAATGCATTTGGATCGTAATCGTTCACAAGATAGACGGAAGGCATGGGCACTCCCGCCGCGAGCGACATTTCCTGAACGACATTGATCAATTCCCGGTTGATCGGGTCGTCCCACCAGATCCGGTCGATCTTCTTCACCGAGTGCAGGACAAGCTCCTCCCCACGAAACAGACAGTACATCGTGTAAAGAACGGAGAGCAGCAACGCAAACACTGTGGCGTATGGAATTCCAGAATGTGTGTGACGAATAAGCCCCAGCGGGTCGTTGTCCAGAAGAAAGACGTCGGTTCCATATCCCAGGGCAAGATAATAGAGAATGAAAATGGAGACCAGCAGAGCCGTGAGGCGGCGATTCGTCTTCTGTTGATCGTACATGTTGCCGGCATGCTTGTAGAGATGGGCCACCGTTATCGGCTCCCCGGCGATGTTTCCTGGGAGGCGCTTGGCGGTGGAGGAGCGTGCTCATACTGATACGCCATCGATTTGAGCAACGTGATGCGCTTCGATATCGGCGGATGTGTGCCGAAGAGCTCCGCCATAAACCCTTCTTTTGCATTGAAAGCCCTTCCCAGCGGATCCGCTATGCAAAGATGGGCCGTGCCTTTCTTGATCGATGCCGTCGGGGCCTCGGCGGATTCTATTCTCTCGAGTGCATTTGCCAGGGCAAGCGGATTGCGCGTCAGCTCGGCGCCGGAAGCGTCGGCCAGATACTCGCGTTTGCGCGAGACTGCCATCGCCAGGAGCTGGCTGATGATCGGCGCCAGAATCAATGCGAGGAGCCAGATTGCAAACACGATCAGCATGATTGGGCCTCCCCCCTTCGACTTCTTGCCACCACCTCTTACACCGCCTCTTCCGCCGCCGAACCGCATCATGTGTCGCGCCGCATCCGAGATCAACAGGATAGCACCGACCAGCGCAGCCACAACGGTCATGAGCCGGATGTCGTAATTCCTGACGTGGCTCATTTCATGCGCAATAACCCCCTGCAGCTCTTCTCGGCTCAGGGTCTGTACCAGGCCTTCCGTCACGGCGATGTAGGAATGGGCCGGGTCCTTGCCGGTTGCGAATGCATTGGGATCGTCGTCCGGAACCACATACACCTGGGGTCGCGGAAGTCCTGCGGCAATCGACATTTCGTCGACGACATTGTGGAGCACCTGGTACTTCGGCGAATCGGCTGGGGCAGGGTAAGCGTTCGTCGACGCGAGCACCGCCTTCGCGCCGCGCTGCAGGCTGTAAGCGGAGGAGATCACGCCGACGATCAGCGCAAGA
>DASYTP010000137.1:0-2978 GCA_036002145.1 Bacteroidota bacterium
TGTTCATCCTCGTGCGCAGACATATAGCTCGTACGCATCATCTGCATGCCGTTCGGAACGCCAGGACTGATGAAGGCGTTCACAAACACCCCGGCGTCAAACAAGGCGCGCCAGAATTGGAATGCGATGAGGTCGTCGCCGACGATCACCGGAACAATCGCCGTCTGGCCGTCGATAATCGTAAAGCCGAGTTTTTTGAATCCGTCGCGCATCTTATTGGCATTGGAGAGAAGTTTACCTATCCGCTCGGGTTCCCGCTCAAGAATATCGAGGGCTGCAAGGGCTGCAGCCACCGAGGCGGGCGTCGGGCTCGCGCTGAAGATGAGCGCGGGGGAATGATGCTTCAAATAATTTATGACGCGTTCATCGCCGACGACAAACCCGCCGAGCGATCCGAACGTCTTGCTGAACGTACCCATCGTCATGTCGATCTCGTCGACGAGTCCGTAATGGCTCGCGGTGCCCCTGCCCCCCTTGCCGACGACGCCGACGGCGTGAGCGTCATCGACGAGGATGCGCGCATTGTGCCGCTTTGCAATCGCGTTCAGCTCGGGGAGGTTCACGATAACTCCGGTTGTGCTGAAGACACCGTCTGTCACGATCAGTTTGCCTACGTGATGCGGGATCCGGGAAATTACACGCTCCAGGTCTGCCATATCGTTATGCTTGTAGCGAACAAAATCGGCAAACATCCCTTTCGCCATCATGTATCCCGCCACGATGCATGCGTGGTTGTCTTTATCGGTGACAACAACTTCGCCGCGCTGCGTGAGGGTTGGAATGATCCCTTGTGCCGTCTGATACCCGGTGCTAAAGAGCAGGCAGGCCTCTTTCCCCATGTATCTTGCGAGCCGGTCCTCGAGCTCGCAGTGCAGATCGAGTGTCCCGGTGAGGTAGCGGGAGCCGGAACAGCCGGTACCATATTTTTCCACGGCTTTGATGGCGGCTTCTTTCACCTTTGGATGAGCGGTAAGCCCCAGATAATTATTCGAGCCTGCCATAACGACTTTTCTTCCTTCGATCTGGACGATAGGGCCTTCGTTTGCCTCGATCGTGCGAAAGTAAGGGTACATCCCGGCCGCTTTGACATCATCAGCCCGCGTGAAATCGTAGCATTTCTGGAACAAGTCGATTGGCGCTTTTGTCGGAGATGGAGCGGGTGGCTCTGATGTGGACTGGACGTGTTTATTCATGGGTAGAGTTTAGCAAGGAATCTGTTCTGTCTTGTCGGCAAGCACTCGAAGGTTGATTCACCGGACGCCTTGGAAGCAGTTGCTTGCCAGATTTTTTTTCAATATACTTGATTGGCGTATGAAAGTCAATTGCCTGTTCCGGCACCGGAAGTTTCCTGTCCTCACACACTCAACCCGACATCAATGCGGATTCTCATCACCGGCGCGACCGGTTTCATTGGAAGTCATCTCGCCGAATCGCTTCACCGGAGAGGCCATCGTTTACGATGCCTCGTCCGCAAAACTTCGAATCTCGTTTGGTTGAAAGACACTCCGGTCGAGTACGTTTACGGAAGTCTCACGGACAGCAGCGCCCTGCGTGAAGCTGTGGCCGGTATGGATTGCATTTATCATCTTGCAGGGATCACCAAGGCAAAGGAAAAAGCGGAATACTTCGAGGGCAATCACATCGCAACGAAGAATTTGCTCGATGCGGTCCTCGCGGTGAAGCCGGCTCTCACGCGGTTCGTGCACGTGAGCACCCAAGCGGCAGTCGGACCCAGCGAGAACCGCGTCCCGGTCGATGAGTCGACACCTTTTCATCCGATCACAACGTATGGGGTGAGCAAGATGGAGGCGGAGAATGAGTGTTTGAAGCACACCGGCGAGATTCCGATCACGATCGTCCGTCCTCCTGCCGTATACGGACCCCGGGACAAAGATGTTTTCGAATTCTTTAAGACGATGAACCGAAATCTCCAACCGATGATAGGGTTTACAGATAAACTTGTGAGTCTCATTCACGTGAAAGATTTGGTCGATGGAATTATCCTGGCGGGAGAGCATCCGAAGGCAGTCGGGAAGACCTATTTCATCTCAAGCGAGCGGTTTTACGAATGGAAGGAAGTGGGAGAAATCACCGCTGGGGTCATGGGGAAGAAGGTGTTGAGATTGCGAATACCAGAAGCGGGCGTTTACGCAATTGCTGCGTTTGCAGAGCTCTTTTCTCTCATTACACGCAAGCCCACGCTTTTGAACTTCGAAAAGGCGAAGGATATTGTCCAGGACGCTTGGACATGTTCGATTGAGAAAGCGAGGACGGAACTGGGTTTCAAGGAGTCCATGACGTTGGAGCAAGGGATTAAGGACACGGTGGAGTGGTATAGGGAGCAGGGGTGGCTGAGGTGAGGGGGTGCATGATGGTTCTCCGCTGCACCTTGATCTGTGGGGGGATTACCGGTGTAGCGCTATCTCAGGAAAGAGAACCTTCACTCACAATCAACGTGTTATTAACGGGCGGTCAAAAGGAGGATGTTCCTTCTTATCTTAACGGTTTTCGCGCCGCCGTGAGCGGTCAGACGATCAGCTATCATTCGTCTCACCCTGATGCAGAGACCGCTCTTCTTTGCCGCGTGCGAAGCGACGCTGGTGAAATAACCTGGGAGACCGATACTCTCCCCGAATCATTTCCAGGGACCTCTTACCGCTTCGTTTGGCTGGCGGGAATCGAGAGGATCGGTTGGGGGAATACCTCACATCCACACACCTTTCATCTCTCGGTGAACGGTGACCGATGGTTCACATTCACAAACCGAAAAGATTCTACCGCCGCCGGGTGGACGATCCGGGGCAACGAGGGGGCCGAGCTCACGTTCGAGTCACGATATACCGACAGGTTCGGGGATTTATTCGGATACATGTACATGTCCCTTCCTAAGCGATCCTTCCAGGCGGGAGTTCCCCTTGTACTGCGTGTCGACGGTGAAGATGCAAACAGCCCCGAGTGGTATATGACGTTCCAGTATC
>DASYTP010000138.1:0-4056 GCA_036002145.1 Bacteroidota bacterium
GGGCCCTCTTCAAGCCGCGGAGAAAACCATCATCGGCGAAATTCAGTTCATTGGGAATCATGCCCTGAGCCGCCATCAGCTTCTCGAAACCCTCGACTCCAGACAATCGGAGGCTCTCACCCCTTCGCGTTTTAGCGTCGACCTTCAGCATATCCTTGAATCGTATCACCGAATCGGGTATTACCTGGCGGAGGTCGATGCCCCGACGCTGCGGTTCTCCCGCGATAGTTCCGAAGTGGCAATAACGTATTCGGTTCGTGAAGGGGCGTGCACCCCTGTCGCTGACATTGTTATTGAAGGGAACAGCGCCCGGTCGACGGGCGACATCCTTGACCAATTTGAAACGCGTATCGGCGGCATTCTTGATCCGGTAGTACTTGAAAAAGACATCCAGGGCGTGATTTCTCGTTACGAGCGACTGGGATATCCGTTCACGACCGTTGAGGTGAAGGATATAGAACTTCCGCAGGATTCGCAGGGACTTCGCGTGCGCCTGGCGGTGGACGAAGGGGCAAAGGTCACTATCGATGAAATCCGCATCCGGGGCAACCGGGAAACGAGCGATCGGGTGATAGTGCGTGAAACTCGCATCACTCCGTCCGAGCTCTATGACGAGGATAAAGTCTCCAGAATTCCCCGGCGCCTGTCCAGGTTGAATATTTTTTCCAGGGTGAGTTCGCCTGAGGTGTATCTCACGGGCCGGGGCGGAGGACTCCTTATTACTCTGGAAGAGGGCAGTACGAATACCTTCGATGGATTGGTCGGATACGTTCCGGATTCGCCGGGAGGATCGGGAGGCTACGTCACAGGGATGGTAAACGTCGTGATGCGCAATCTCTTCGGCACGGCGCGAATGCTGGATGTTCACTGGCTGCGCGAAGATCTCCATTCTCAGGAGATCGGCGTCGCGTACCATGAGCCGTGGCTGCTGGAATTGCCGCTCAACGTGAGCGGCACTTTTTTCCAGCGTCAACAAGATACGATTTACGTGCGGCGCACCGTAGGCTTCAATGTTGATCTCATGATTTCCGAAGCGTTATCGCTCGGCGGCTCCGTCAGTCAAGAGAATGTGATCCCATCTTCGACGATCGCCACGGCTGCAGTTTCGAACAGCAGAATCCTCACCGCCGGCCTCGAGATTCACTTTGATTCTCGCGATGATATCGTGAGTCCGACGACCGGTGTCGACTATCGCACGGACTATCAGATTGGAGCGAAAAAGATCTTCGGTGTGCCGGTCGCGGGCACGCGTGATCGGAGCACGGTTCAGAAAATCAGCCTGGATGCCGAAGTTTTCCTGGAGCCGGTGGAACGCCAGGTGGTGGCTCTGGGGGTGCATGGGAGGCAGATTGCGTCTGAAAGCATTGAACTGAGTGATCGCTTCCGTTTCGGGGGAACGAACACACTCCGGGGTTTCCGTGAGAATCAGTTCCTCGGATCACGGATCGCATGGACAAGGAGCGAATATCGATTGCTCCTTGCACGCCGATCCTATTTCTATGGGTTCTTCGATACCGGCTATTATTTTCTTCCGGCCGATGACCAAAACGGGATCCCGTCATCGCAGAACTTCAAGTATGGATATGGGATCGGCATCCGGCTTGAGACGGTAGTGGGAAACGTCGGTGTAAGCGTCGCGCTGGGGGGAGGAGACTCGTTTAACCAGGCGAAGCTGCATTTTGGACTTGTCAACGACTTTTGAACGTATGGCAGATTTCAGATTCGAGCGGGGGATTTGGGATAGAGGCATCCGGCACATCGCCGGGGTTGATGAGGCGGGAAGGGGACCGCTGGCGGGACCTGTTGTAGCCGCGGCGGTAATTCTTTCGGATTCTTCGGAGATCCACGGCGTTGACGATTCGAAAAAACTCTCTTCGCAGCGGCGTGAGGAATTGTTTCAAATAATAACCGGTCAGGCGATAAGTATCGGGGTGGGGATTGTCCCTCACACGGTGATAGACGAGATCAATATTTATCAGGCGACGATGCGCGCCATGGCGGAGGCGATTGCCAAGCTCAGCTGTGCCCCGGAGTATCTGTTCATTGATGGACCTCGATACCAGCGGTCGTCAATTCCGTTCACGGCGATAGTGGACGGAGACGCTAAAAGCTATTCGATTGCCGCGGCATCCATTGTGGCAAAGGTAACCCGCGACAGGTTGATGAGGGAGTTTGACGTTCTATATCCACAATACGGCTTCGCCAGGCACAAAGGATACGGTACTTCACATCATTTCGACGCGTTGCGCCGATATGGACCTTGTGAGATTCATCGCAAGAGTTTTCGTATGCCCGGATTAGGGGGAACCATCCTTGAATAATCGCGCGCAGGGAACCGAAGGCGAAAATGCGGCGGCACTATACCTGGAGAAAAATGGTTATCGTATTCTCGAGCGAAACTTTCGGTATGATCGGGCAGAAGTCGATATCATCGCGAAAGACGGCGATCAATTAGTCTTCGTCGAGGTCAAATCGCGGCGGTCAAATGTATTCGGTGATCCTGAGGATGCAATCACAGAGGCCAAATGCAGGCAGCTCTGGAAGGCGGCCGAAGGATATCTCGATGAGCATGATCTTATCGACCAGAATTGTCGCTTTGATGTTATTGCAATAGAATACGTGAAGAGCGTTCCGGCAATTCGCCATACCCAAGATGCGTTCTGATCAATGCAAAAGTCAATATCAAAAATTAAAAATCGTTTAGCAGGCGTTGCACTTGTGTCTCCAATCTCCCCGTCCTTTAGGACGAGGTCTCGATCCGCTGGAAGCGGATCGGACTATCCCGAATCCCAAATCGTCTAATGAACGCCTTCCCCCTGCTTCTCGGTGCTCTGCTGGTGATGGCCATTGCCTATCGTTACTACAGCGCCTTCATTGCGGCGAAGGTCGTTGCCCTGGACAACAAGCGTGAGACTCCTGCCCTTGCTCTTTACGACGGTCAGAACTACTATCCCACGAACAAGTGGGTGCTCTTCGGACATCATTTCGCGGCGATATCGGGCGCAGGCCCCCTGATCGGTCCGGTGCTCGCAACGCAGTTCGGTTTCCTGCCGGGCTTTCTGTGGCTTCTGATCGGGGTATGCCTGGGCGGAGCGGTTCACGATTTTGTCATCCTCGCGGCGTCGATCAGGCGCAAGGGAAGATCCCTCGCAGAGATTGCGCGCCATGAGATCAGCCCTCTCGCCGGTCTCGTCGGTTCGATTGCAATTCTCATCATCGTGATCATCGCCCTGGCCGGGCTCGGACTTGCCGTTGTCAACGCACTTCGTGAAAGCTCGTGGGGGACGTTTACGATAGCGTTGACGATCCCGGTTGCGCTTTTCGTGGGATTGTGGATGTACCGCATCCGGCCCGGAAAGGTTGGCGAAGCAAGTTTAATCGGGATCATTGGCGTCTTTGCGGCGGTGATTGCGGGAAGCTGGATTCCGAATTCCTTCCTTGCGCCATACTTCACCCTGTCCCGCGAAAGCATCATCATTTCGATTGCTGTATATGGTTTTATCGCATCGGTGCTTCCGGTGTGGCTGCTTCTGTGCCCGCGGGATTACCTGAGCTCCTATATGAAGATAGGCACCATCGCCGCATTGGTGCTGGGTGTGTTCATCGTCCATCCCGACCTGAAAATGCCGGCCTTCACCGAATTCGTCCACGGTGGTGGGCCGATTATCCCCGGCAAAATGTTTCCTTTTGTGTTCATCACGATCGCGTGCGGGGCGATCTCCGGATTTCACTCGCTCGTTTCTTCCGGCACCACCCCGAAGATGCTCGCCAGGGAAACTGATGCGCGAATGATTGGTTACGGTGCGATGCTCATGGAGGGGCTCGTGGGAATTGTAGCTCTCGTTGCCTCAAGCTCGCTGTTTCCCCAAGATTACTTTGCGATCAACTTATCTCCCGAGAAATTCAAACTGCTCGGTCTAACCCCGCAAAACCTCGAGGTTCTTTCCCGCGAGGTGGGTGAGACTATTGCCGGCCGGCCGGGCGGCGCCGTCTCACTTGCAGTCGGCTTTGCTCAGATTTTCTCGGGAATACCGGGGATGACGGGCCTGATGTCGT